>CALDFV010000075.1 GCA_937942145.1 uncultured Opitutaceae bacterium | reverse complement strand
AATCGCAGCGATCCCAGCGTCTTAATCCGTACAAAACAATTTGAATGGAAAGGACGTTGAACATGAAAAATATACTCATTATCACGCTGATCGCTGCACTGGTAGGTTCAATAACTGCCACAAATGCAAAGGCCGACCGAGAGGGACGTGCCTTAGTCGGAGGTCTCATCGGAGGCCTGATTATAGGATCGATATTAGATGACGACCACCATCATCATCGACGGACAACAGTCCACCACCGTTCCAGCCACCGATACGATGGTTGCGGATGCAGCGGGCACAACGACTACATTTCAGTGAAAACATGGATTAATGGTCGCTGGTCGATCCACTACGACAATTGTGGAAATCGATTCCGCGACTGGCATCCAGGCCACTACACCTATACAAAAAGGCGGGTTTGGGTACCTCACAATAGAGGCTGTCGTTACTACAACGGTCCAAGTCATCACCGTTATGACAATGACTACAGAAGTGATCGTCACCATGGTAGACGTTAGGGAAAAGGGAAACAGGTAAACCTCTTGGCTCCGGTCAAGAGGCTTGCCTCGTGTCGGGATTCATCCGATCATTGAACACAAATCAAAATGGAATCTAAAACCACAGATCTCACCGAATCAGAAGCTCGATTGTTGATGAGTTGTCTGATGGATGGCGAGCTGCCTGCGAATGATGCCGATCGACTCTATCAGTTTCTAGAGGCAAATCCAGATGCGATCGACTGGATGGAGTCTAATCAAGCGATTGCTGATTCCAATAGAGCCGTTGAATATGTTGATTCTCACACTTCCTGGGGAAAAATTCGAACTGCAATTAGTGAAGAAACCCGAGGTGAAGAGGCCTCTTCGAATTTAATTAAGTTCCCACGATTATTTCGAATTCTGGGAATCGCCGCAGCGATCGCCCTCGTAGCTTCTATCGTTTGGAAGAATTTACCTTCGACCCAGCTAGAAGTCACAGAGCGCTATGCCGCGAGCCAATCCGTGGTAGAATTTGTCGACACAGATATTCCCGATGTGAGCCCAGTTGTTTATACAGACGAGATTTCAGGGTGGACCGTTGTCTGGGTCGCCGAAATGGATCCGATAGTAGACGAAACGGGATAAGTTCATTTTTCCTGAAAGCCATAGACGAATACAGGGTGATTCGTCGTTTGCACAATGGGCAAAAGATTGCTCCAGCGATCACCGACCCAACTCTCCCATGAAATCTATGGGAACCCTCTTTCTATCCACCTTTATACTTGTAGTTGCTTCCCACGGTCACGAGGCATCCGGACCCAGTGAAGCCCTTTTCTTCGACAAGCCAGTCGCTATAGAAATGGCGATTCGATTTGAAATCGTAGAAGACTTATACCCCACTCGCAGTTCCCTTGAAATCCTCGATTTCGCTTTTCTTAGCGATGAAGCTGGAGAACGGTGGGCGCTTGCAGTCGTCTACAACAATGTTCGGAAGCCACGCACATTTACCGAGAACCAATTGATTGGTTCTTTTGCTTCGGGGGATGCATCGTGGTCCTCAGAAACTAGCGACAAGAACCGAAGGTGGAAAATCCGAAACCATCATGATCCCGTTTGGGAAATCGAAAATGCCTCTGGTCAAACTAATGACCCGTGGATTTTAACGTTGAGGACTGCGACCTCTATTAGGGGGCAGTATTGAAGTTCCCAGTTTAACGGCTAATCCCTCAATCCGCTTTTCCAGTCGTGTGGCGCCCGTGGATGTCACCAAGGTTCCCCAAACGTATACGCGCTCGAGTTGCTTTAGATTTGCGAGTTTCAGGAGTCCTTCGTCGGTTACTTTAGTATCACGCAAATTAAGCGTTCTGAGATTAACCATTTGAGAAACGAAATCCAAAGAGTGATCATCCACCTCAGTCCTGCTAAGATCCAAATATTCGATACTTGCCAGCTCTGAAAGCGAACTAAGATCTTCATTGGTAATTCTTGTTCTCGCCAAGGTCAGTTTTTTCAGGGATTCCTTCAATGGCGCTAACGAAGTCAATTCGAACTCACCTGGTCCCCGATCTGCATGGGTATAGCTTACTTCAAACAGACTCGAATCATGATTAACGGTATCTACTAGCAGATCAGACGCTCGAAGGTTTTCAACAATCTCCAACGCATCACCCATAATCATATATTTTCGTACCGAGTCGGGATCTGCCTCCGCAAATTTGGATCGAACCCTGGGATTTTGATCATGGACAAAACCTTCACCAAACGACGCGCCCTTCTCTATCCATGCCTTCAGCAGATTTTGCTCTGGCTTGGACAGGCCTTCTCCTTTTTGAGGCATGTAATCAGGGTCATCTTTAGGATAGGTTGTCAGGATAAAAAGAGAGCTTTCATTCGGTTCGCCTGGAACCAAAACAATGCCTCCTTTTCCACCAGCCAGTATTCCCTCAGGAGAATCAAGCCTGAGATCCCCTTTCACCTTTTCATCGTCGTGGCACCGATAGCACTTTTCTTCCAAAATAGGTTTTATTTGCCGATCAAAATCAACCGCGGCATTCGAAGGGAAACCTAGCCAAACCAACGAACAGAAACACAAACACGCTTGAGCATTCATTTCTTCAAAGCGAGGGAACGCCTCAACCGAAAAGGCTCAAGATAGGTTTTCCTTTGTCCGCGACACGGAAAGGGCGACCACTAGGTGAATAGACGGTTTTCTCCAATGGCACCCCAAGAGCGTAGGCGATGGTTGCATTGAAATCAGGTACCTCGACCTTCTCACCTTTCACAAATTTTCCCGTCGTATCCGTTTCCCCGTATACCTGGCCTCCTCGAACCCCTCCGCCCGCAAGTGCGCAAGAGAAGGCAGTCGGAGAATGGTCTCGCCCCTCGTTATCGTTTATTTTTGGAGTGCGCCCAAACTCAGTAGCTAAAACAACCATGGTTTCCTCGAGCATCCCGCGGTTTTCCAGATCAGCTAAAAGGGTGCCAAGCGCCTGATCAAGAACTTGCCCATTTTCCGACACTCTCTCGAAATTATTGGTATGCGTATCCCACCCTCCCAGGGTGACCTCGACGAAACGAACATCGTGCTCTACGAGCCTTCTCGCCAAAAGACAGCCCTGGCCGAATGGATTCGTCCCATAAGCTTCGCGGATGTGCTTTGATTCCTGATCGAGTTCGAACGCTGCTAAATCACGGCTCTTCATCAACTTAATCGCATCGTCGTACATGTCGGTATACGCACGCGTTTTTTTCTGGTTATATTTCCGATGAAACTCCGAATCAAACGCGTTGGTCAGCATCACCGTATCTTCAAACTCCTTCTCAGTCGTTCCCTTGCGAATTTTACTGTTTTGCAAACCCGCTTCGGGATTCCCAATTACCAAGGGTGCGAACTTTTGTTCAAAGAAGCCATTTCCCCCACCAGGATTAGGACTCCCTACATGGATCACACCAGGCAAATTCGGGTTACGAGGGCCATCCATTTTCACCAACCAAGAACCCATTCCCGGATGTACAATTGTCCCTCGTTTTGTGTAACTTGAATGCATGAAGTATCTGCCTTCCTCATGCGCGCCTTGGGTTGAGCTCAATGAACGGATAAGCGCTAGCTTATCCATCTGGCTAGCGATTGCAGGAAGATACTCACTTATTTGAATACCTGCCTCTTTGGTTCCAATCGCTTCAACAGGTCCTTTAACACTCCTATCTGACTTTGGATCCAGTGTATCCAAATGACTCATCCCTCCTGCCATGTACAAATAGATGACATTCTTCGCAGTTGGCATACGCTCAGGTGACGCACTGGCAAACGCACTCGATCTTACGGCAAGTGGCATGAGCCCCACTCCTAAAAACGCCTTTGCCGAATACGCTAGAAATTCTCTCCGGTCCTGATCTGGAAACTTCTTTAGAATATCTTTCATCTTACCTCTTCTCTTTCTCTAAATCCAATAGACCATTAGACAGAGTCTATTGGATGAAACGAAACTCCTGGGTATTCACAAGAGCAGCCAATAGTTGCTGATAGCCGCGATTCCGCCCACTTGATTGAAACTGATCACCCATTAGCTCGCGCTCCCTCGCCGTTGGTAATCGAGAGAAAAAACTTCGGAATATAACGTCCATTCGAGCACGGCCGTCCGATTCTTTCCGTAGTTCCACATTCAGGGCAGAATTGGGTCTCATCAGCCAGTTTAGGGCTTCACCGTTAAGTAGTCTAAGCGCCTGCGAAATCGACGCTTCTTCCTCGGAACTTTCGATGATTTCCCGATCCGATTGACCGAATTGTCTAAGAAAGTGACCTGGAGGAGCAGGTGATACGACTTCTGAAGCGCGAACCATATTGGCGGGCACACCCCGCCATCGCGGATCCCGTTTCATCTCTTTAAGTCGCTCGAAGTCTTCGTCGTCATTCGCTACAAAACCAGGACTCATCGAACCAGACTCCATCTGGTAGAACGCCTGAGTCATTTCGTTCGTGTCTTCGCCATTAAGCTTCGCCAACATAATCTCCGTCGCCTGGTTTTTCTGTGAACGAGTTTTTCGATACTCTTTACGAAGTTCGTTTTTCTCTTTTTCCGTAACAGCGTTTTGGAGGTTTTCACGGTAATTTTTTTCGTATTCAAGAAATCGAGCCTCGAGCTCTGTAAGATGTTTCGCTAAACCGTAAACTGTCATACTATCCAACTTTTCAAGACGCTCCACCCGATCTTGCATCTGTTTTTCTCCATTTCGAGCTCTAAGGAGCTGAGGTTCTATCCCGATGCGCTCATCTATGTCGACAACCGCCAGAGTTAGAATTGAGTCCCACAATTGCTCCGCCGTCATCCGACGAAGAATCGGGCCTTGGAATTGATACATTTCGTCAGGTTGAGGAGATTCCGCTGAAACCTCGCTTTGATAAGTCCGTGTGTTAAAAACGACGCTTAAGTAGCGCTTCATGTCGTATCCGCTATCAACCATTACGGATACCAAGTATTCCATAAGTTCGGGGTTCGAGGGAATCGTATCGTCTGTCAAATTGTCGACGGGTTCGATTAATCCAACGCCCATCCCTTTCTTCCACAGCCGATTCGCAATTACTTTCGTAAAACGAGGGTTTTCAGCTGATGTCAACCATTCTGCATAGACTTCTCTAGTATCGTCATTCTTCCCAATAATCGCCTCTTCTCCGAAGGGCGTCTTTGGCGCAATTTTCTGTTTCGGACGACCGTTACGATATTGGTAGTCGTCAGGCAATTTCAATTCCCGTTCAATTTCGGCAGCTTGTGCCGTCATCGGGAGCAACAAATCTCTAACCACTCTCCTTTGGGCACCCGAGGGTTGCGCCATTTTACGGGCTTCTTCTCTAGTGTATCCTTCTTTCAAGGACTTCTGCACCATGCCTCTTTGTATCTTTTGGAAGTCTTGAGAAAGAGGCACCTTGCCATAGGGCAGCTGCGATTGCAGGCCAAATGTATAGGCCGCCATATGGTAGTACTCCTTTTGTGTCCATTTATCGAACGGATGATCGTGGCATTGCGCGCATTGCATTCGCGTACCCAGAAATACTTGTGCGGTATTCGACATGTTGTCTAATGGCATTCCAGCATCCCTTAGATAATAACCAACCGCAGGGTCATCCCAGACATACCCCTCAGAGGTAATCAACTCCCTGACAAATTCGTCATAGGGCAAATTCTCACGCAAACTATCCTTAATCCAATCCTGGTAGGAGACCATGATGGTACGACGTCCTCTGGACTTAACTCGCAAAATATCAGCCCAAAAGTTATAGTAAGAACTTACGTAGCCTTCCGAATCCAATAGCTTATCTATGAGCAGAGACCTTTTGTTTTCGTTTTCCGATTCAAGAAACTGGCTCAGCTCGGAAAAGGTTGGAATCCGACCCGCTATGTCCAAGTAAATCCTCCGGGCGAATATGTCATCTGATATAGGAGGGTTCCGTTTGAGGCCTTTCGCTTCCAAGTTCGCTTGGACCAGACCATCGATTCGACTAATGGCTCGAAGCAGATCATCCGAAAGGTGGTTGGCAGGTCGGTCGGAAGATTCAGCGAGCGAGAAAACCGTCACAAAAAAAGTAGCCACTACCAAGCTAATTAAACGGGGAAACAGGTCACTTAATCTCAGTGTCCTTGGGGCTAAACCGGTGAATTTGATCATCATCTGACTTATGAAAGCCATTACAATATAACGGCAGAGGGACGTGACAAGTTTCGATTATTTCAACAATTCCAGCTTAGCAGCAGGATTGCTTCCCAAAATCAACTGCCCACCTGACCAATTGAAGCTGAGAACTTCCAGCCACCCTAAGCGGTAAGTACTATTCAGGGCTCTTGCATCAGATTTCGCTGAAACTAGACGATCTCAATTG
>CALDFV010000074.1 GCA_937942145.1 uncultured Opitutaceae bacterium | reverse complement strand
TGATAGGAAATTGCTCCGCCATCTTCGCTCCGCTACGTCAATTGTTCCGATTTGATTCGGAGGGGGTTGATAGGAAACTGGAACAATACGTCTACGTTAGGTGAATTAGAATCAGACATAGCAATTAACAATGAAAAGCTGGTTGGATGATCTCTCAGCAGCATTATTTGCTATTTGGATGAAATTGAAAATGGATTATCGCTTTTGTCGAAAATGTGTCCATCCAGTGAACTTACCCTAAGCGTTACTGATTTTGACGAAATGGTAGGAACTTGCCAGGCGTATGTTCCACTGTGAGGTGCAGACGCAGTAATGGTTTTCCAGGTACGACCTTCATTATATTCTAGTTTAACTGTTTGTGTCCCTTTCCAGAAATCACTCCAGGCAATATTTACGGTCTGGCCAGAACGTAAGGTTTCTCCTCCATTGGGATAATAGAGTTTAATAGCCGGAGGCAATGGATGGTCTTCCAAGAGTCTGGGGGTTCCGGACAGAGATCGGTCGTCATCCACTTCATGCATACGTTCTTCGATCAGCTTCCGCATCGAGGCCAATTCGTTTGCATACTGGGGGTCAAAAGCGAGATTGTTTTCTTCGTAAGGGTCTTCCTCAATCATGTACAGCTCTTCTTTGGGCCGTGCATGATAGCGGTGCATGAATTGGGCTGCCGCCTGATTAGTCTGTGCTGCTTGCTCCCAGGTATTCCAGTCATAGAAGTAATGTTGGTTCTCTTGACCAGCTCTGTTATGCCCCTCACGGAAGACAGGCACATCCATGTGAGTGGAGTTATAGAACCCGGGGAAGAGGTTGAGCATGTATTTCCATTTGTCTGTCCTGACCGCTCGGATGGGATAGACGTTCACCGTCTTGTCGCCTTTGTGGACAGTGAAGATTCTATCGCGATGGCTGCTGGTTTTACCCAGCAATACGTCTTTGAAGGAGATGCCATCAATACCTTTAACGACAGGTGCTCCCGCGATGTCGAGAAAGGTAGGGATCAAATCAATCCAACTGACCATGGCGTCTGAAGTGGATTGGGGCTTAATCTTTCCTGGCCATACTGCTATTAACGGAACGCGGACACCTGTCTCGTAGAGTGACCACTTTCCAAACGCCCAATTCTGTCCATGATCGGAAGTGTAAAGAATGAGCGTGTTATCTTCGTCGAGCTGCCTTTTGACGATATCGCGAACTTTGCCGACCGCTGTATCCACGTTTTCCACAGACTGGTTATAGCGAGCCATCAATTGGCGCGCTTCGGGTAGATCGTATGTCTTGGGTGGCAGTACCGTATCTTCTGGTTTAAAATGAACCTCGTCTGGCTCAATCGGCCAAATGGTATGCGTGTCCGTCGGACCAATAAACAAGGCTACTGGTTTGGATTTGTCTCCCCGTTGCTCGAGATACGCTTCCACATTTGCGGGATCGAGAAGATTGTTGCTACCTGGAAGTCTCACCACGCCTTCGGGTATGACACCTCTTCCATTGCCGTGAGTAACTTTACCCCGAAATACAATCTCATAGCCAGCATCCATGAGTTTCTGAATTAGTCCTTCGGAGGTTGTCAGTTTATAATTGGAATTCTCGTGATTGCCAACCACGCCATTTTTATAGGGCATAAGACCAGACATCAAAGCATGTCGACTTGGAGCACAGGCTGGCGAGGCAACGTAGGCACGCGAGAAAGTCATACCTTCATCCGCCAGCGATTGCATATGAGGTGTTTTTTGTTCGGGCGAGCCGTAAGCGGTTGAATGATAGACACCATGATCGTCGGCAATAATAGCCACGATGTTTGGCTTGCCGGTCGCCGACAAACTAACCGTCGTGCCCAGTACGATCAGTAATACCTTCAGAGTGTTGAGGAAGCCTCTTCGCTTTCTATTCATGAAATACTTTTCCGCCTTCAGACAGCTGTCACAAGATTATAGTAATGGAGTTCTACTTCCACTTACTACTTTCCAAGGCCCAAAACCGTCCTTGCTCAGTATTCGCTAATAATCGGCAAAAGCCTTTCTCAGGAAATACCTCCCCGCGAGGAGGACATACCGTCCATCGATGTTTACCAGCGGCAAAGTTGCTCGAAACGGACCCCTCCCATTTCGAAGCCCTATCATTGTCTTCGAAAATCAAAGTCAGTCCATCCCGTGGGCCGAAATGCAATACGACCTCGACCGCGTCTTTAGTCCCTTTCAATTCAAAATCTACGACCAAAGAGCCATCCGCCTGTCTCTTAACATCAAACATGGATAGTGATACCGGGTACTCCATGAATCCATTAAGCGCCTCTGCTTGCATGTAATCGGGAAGAGCAAATGGGGAAGAGTGAGTGACTCCGTTGTCTCTGGTTTTGAAACGACGATAAATCATTCCGCCCGTTGATAGGCGAAACCAACCCTCATTGTCGACCTCCCAACGTTTCGGAGCAATCTCGCCAACTTTCGTTGAGCCCGATATCGAATCGATTGCATGCCACTCCCCTTCCGTATCCAACAACCAACCGCGATAGCTGGCACTTCGTAGCGATTGATGCGTCCGTTGAGAAGCAACTCGCCCTGGAACTTCAACGAAAGCACCGGGTTCACGGAGTCCACCATACTTCCAAGGATCATCAGTAAACTTACGACCAGAAGCATAGAGCTTCCAGGCCCGTGTTTTCGGATCAAAAAAATAGGCATGGTAGGTTCTGTATGGATACACGGCAGTTGGATCAGGCGGATCGAAACGCATACCGAGAATCAGGCTCTCCAACCGTTGCCCCTCGATCTCCGGTAAGTCACCACGAGGCTTCACTCCGGTACCTTCGTGATGGTAACCCCCGAACATCCGATGGGGATCGCCAATCGCCAACAGGTGACTCAACTGACCGATAGGAGGTTCACTCGCTCCGCGCTTGTAGGACCAGAGTGAAAAATTCATAGGTTTTGCCATGAATAGATTCGGTGTGGATTCATCCGTCAGCATGAAGGTCGATCCGTAGTAACCGAACTCGGTAGTCACTGGAGCATAAAATTGAAACGGATCACCCGCGAAATCAAAATGCGGTTTCACTTCAACAATCCACGCACTTAACCCCAAGCCAAAATCCCTCTGACGAGTATTAGAAAACCGGGTATGCACCGCCTGCGGACGCCACCGAGAACGCAGAACGTATGCACCATTCATACCCTCTCCCTCGATCTCCAAACGATGTATGACAGCCGCCTCCAGCCCTGGCTTCGACGGTTCGAGCAATTCCAACGTCAAGAACTGCACGGCCTGTTTATTCAATCCGGACTTCGTGATTCTCCCAGAAAAGGACCCAGGTTGTGGCGAACGACCATCTGACTCGACGGATACGAACTGTTTCTCGATATCACCGCATCTCACGATCCATTGAGATCCAGCCGCGTCCTTCCCAACTTCCAGGAATATCTTAATCGTAAACGCTCCATTCGATACCGGTAGCAATGGCCACTTGATTTGCTGACCTGGATTGCGGATCGATCCGATCTCGGAATAGCGTTCGCCTTTATTAAACAAAGTCGCTTCCTGGTCACCAGAAACCTTGCCACCATTTTGCAGCCGAGGCCCCACGGGAAAAAAGAAGCACTCGTTTGCCCCCAAGCTTAGACGGTCACCCGCTGAACGCTGACCATAGACAACCTCATCGTAAAGATCGCCTTCCTGAAGGACAAGCACTTCAATCTCGGAACCCACCTGATCAGCAGCAGTAGCCGGATAGCCGTATACAAGCACTCCACAAATAATGGCCAGGACGGGCTTCATGCGTTTAAACATTTTGAAAGTGGATACCGCCCAGATCCTCAGATCGATGCCGGGCGCCATACTCGTTATACAGCCCCGGCAGCGCTTCTCGATGCTTTGATATCTCGACAAACTGCATGTCGTTTTTCTTCTGCAGATGCAACACGTTCGCGCCCGCCATGGGGTAGAAACCGTGCAAACGGGTTCCCACGGGCGCGTCCGCGTTGTTGGACTCAACGACAGTACCCACACCCCAGACCGGCACCACACCCCACTGCTCATCCGCGGGATAGAAACTCCCATAAAGATCCTCGCCGCCGAGGCAGTAGCTGACGTTGTTGGCGGTCACGGCAAACTTGTCAATCGCCACACGAACCTCATCCTCAAGCAGTGGCTGTTCTTCTAGTTCGACCTGCCTGACTTTGCGAAAATCCTGTTTGCTGACCTGAATCTGAATCGGTTTTGTCAAAACATTGCTCCCTGATAAGAAATAAATTAACTGCG
>CALDFV010000073.1 GCA_937942145.1 uncultured Opitutaceae bacterium | reverse complement strand
GAACACGACCTCGCCCATCATTTTCGCAATGAACTTCTCACCCTTCCTGCGAGCCAGCGCTGGGATGTTCCCTTCACAAACTTCATTCTGACATCCGATCAGCCGACCCAGTTTTTATGGCGAGGAAACTGGAAAGACCGGCCGCTTCCTTTCGAGTTCGAAGGACTAGCGGATAAAGTGAGTCCCTTCGAGTCGTCCCAGGTTATCGAAGCGCAAGTACCCGAGGCGCCTGAGGATGATGCCCACCGGATAACGAAATCAGCTCCCAAAGTCGAAATACCCGGCGAACTAACACGAGCGGATCGCAAACGTCCAAAACGGAAATGGACCCGACGTCGCCTCTCTAATACGTTGAACCTAACCCTGGCATGCCTCGCCATCCTTTGCTGCGGAACAATCGTCTACTTACTCCTTGATTTCAGTTCGCCGCCGGAACCCGCAGAGCTCCAATCGCCTCAGGGAGCGACTTCTTCTGCTTCGGGTAATCGCAATACGGGAACGGACAGATCTTCAGATCCCCGTGAAGCGTGGGCATCACTCATTGATTCGGGCCGTCTCTATAAGAATCTAGAGCTCGGTCTGAGTATCGCAGAATCAATGTCTTCACTCGGGGAACCCAAGCCGCTCCGGATCGCTAAAACTCTAACGACTGTCAGAGAATCAATTGAGAATCGCTCGTCAGGTCCAATCACGATAGTACCTGTTCCAAGCTCGCTCGTTCAGAGCGACACTAGCCAGTGGTTTCTAGAACCCGATTTCGCTTCGGCGATAAGATCACTAGACGCCCTCCTTGTTCCCGAGTCACTAGTCCCATTTTTTCAGGAGCCTCTCGCCAGCAACACAATCTTCGGACCGCTTCGTGAACACGGTCCCTTCGACCGTTTTATTCCGGAGGACACCATTCTCAGCATAAAAGCCGTTCGTCGGGCCGCTAGAGACCGCCTCGTCCAAAACGGCATCGATGCCATTACTGCTGCAGAGGAATACAGGAAACAATGGCAGTCCCTCTCAGAGGATGACATTCACCATAGCTTCCAAAAATTGGATACAGCTTTCGAATTAAACCCTGACGAACGCTATTTCTCTCAAGATAGCAACGGCCTTCTCATCTCTCCCACACAAGTAGAGATCTCCAAATATCTAAGAACCCTGTACGAGGGATTCATGCTACGACGGGTTTCATCATTCATTACATCGCCAGAATTCCGTGATGCCCTAAACACCGCCAACCAGGAGCACAACACAGCGATCGAGCAAGCCCGATCAATTTACCAGGTCTTTGCTACGGCAAGGGCGCTTTCCGAACCAATGGCAACCAAACTGGAGAATATTCGCGATCAGTGGCGGGAAACATTTATAAGAGACGATTTGATGGAGGAAACCATGATCAATTTTAACCTCGAACGCCTGGCTAACCGAAAGCACAACCTGTCCGCCCTACAGTCTCAGTTTTCCCCAAATACATTGGCTGATCTGGACTCCACCAACCAGATCCTAGACTCCATTGAAAAAGCGGAACAGTCTATTCATGCTATCGATTCGGATTCCGAATGGGCTTTGCTTGTGGGAACTCCGTGAATTCACCCATAAAAATTTGCGCGAGGAATGGATTGTCTTCCTAACTCAAACTAGACAGCTTTTTTCTCAAACATTTGTTTTACACGCATGCGACCCGACGCTTCCAGACTTGTATATCGAATAAAGACCGCCCTAAAGGGCGAGTCCAACGGCTTGGAAACCGCCAACTTGGCATGGCAATATGCGAAGGAAGTGGAACTCAGCCTCGCCCTCCTGAAGCAGTGTCTCGAGACAGAAAGCGACCTCGAGGCCTACGTCGCTTCCTATTCGACCCCCAGCGTGCTGGACACCCTCAATACCCTGGATTTTGGAGGGGCAAAGGAATGGAGTGAGCGCTGCGAAAAATTTGGATGGAGGAAAGCGGATGAAATTGACCCGGCGCAGTTGAAGCAACTGCAAGAGCGATTCTCACAAATCGAAGATCCAAAAACCTGGCTGCAAGGTGAATTTCGGGCCAAAGTTAGAGCTAAAAAACCCCTCGAAGCCTACCAAATCGCAAGCCTCATATGCGAGAAGTTTGAAGCCGATGCCAATCTTGCGAGTGAGTTGGAGCGGCTCAAGTCCCAGGTCATCGATCAGGCAGAGTCTGAGCTCTCAAGCGCGTTGCAGGAACTAATGCCCGCCGAAGCGCCCGAGGCGATCGTCGCCCGATACCGCTCATACGGCATAGAGCTCCCAGACAAGGAAGGTCCCATCAAAACCGTCCTTTTGTCCATGGCGGAAAACGCTGTTCGAGATTCTACGGCCGCTGTTGAATCCCTCATCGAACAAGCCAAGTCCTCCAATACGGATGAAGAGAAAAGCGCTCTTGAGAAGGCCTATTTTAAATGCGACTACCAGCTTACCTTAACGAACACACGATCAAAAATCGATCCCAAACTACGTGACGCCTACTCGACTGTTGTAACAGAGATCTCCCATCACAGAGCCGGTAACGAATCCAATCTTTTAATACAAAACGCGATCGATGACTTAAGGAAGGTTCTACAAGGGCTGTCGATAAGCTTTGGACGCAAGAAGGCGACGGTCCATGATGCTAGAGAACGTCTCAAATCATTCGAAGCTCAGGCGAAGCTGATGGGAAGGCGGATTCCGGCTGCAATCCAGGAAGACATCAAAAAAGCTCTTTCCGAAGCCACCCGTAAACGGGCTCCCAAATACGCCATTCTGGCATCGGGCGCGCTGGTCCTTCTCCTTATAATCGGCTGGATCGCAAATAGTCAGGTAAAGAATAACCAATATTCGGAAACGCTCCAAATCGCTACCGCCGCCCTCAATCAAGCCGCCGCCAACCAAGATATCGAACAGGCGGAAAAAGCGCTTCTAGAGCGAAATGAGCTGGTAGCCAATGCTCCTTCTGGCCATGCGATCAAACAGGCTGCGGGATCCCTGCAGCGCTGGATCACCGACCAGAGAAGCCTCCAAAAGGAATACACGGAGATCGCAGATCGCCTAGACTCCATTCGAGGCTCTGAAAATGCAGATCCCAATGCGCCTGAAATCGATGCCCTTCTAAGCAAGGCAACGTCGACGCTTGCCGCAATAGACGTCGACTTGGAAAACGATTCCGAAGCGAAAATCGCCCGATTTGAAAGTTGGCGTAAAGACCAGATTTCCGCGCAACTGAACGATCGAAAACAAGTATTGCTCGGCTACGTCCGAGAAGCCCAGAACAACCTCGAACAAGCAGCCGCAGCCTCAAACGACACTGAATTCGAAGCAAGCTCCAGAGCCATCGTTGAGTCGATCGCAAACGCGCGACTACATATATCCCAATACCCTGATTCGGATCAGAACTCACTTCAGCAGCGCAGTATCGGGCGGATTGAAGAATCGCTTAAAAGCATACAGGAAAAGCGAGATACCATGCTCGCTGCCCAAAAATCAATTAAAGGGGCCGACGATCTGGCAGGCTATCTCAAATCGCTGGAAGCCATATACAATTTTGAGACCCTCCCTCCAGACGGCAAACGGAACATTGGCCGGATATTGAAGTTGGAGAATCAATACAAGTCCTTGATGCAGAATTTGATCATGCCGGGCAACCCCAAAGGGTGGGAGGCATTGAACGCTGCGAGCGATTTTGCGGCAGAAAAACAGATACTCGATGAGGCTGAGACAGCGTTTGTAGAGCGAATGATCAACAATCCCTTATTCCCTACGATTTACGAATCGAAGGTTAAATACTTCGAAGGCGCTCCTGTCGCTAAAAACGAGTACTCCGTGTTCCTGGCGGATCCCATTCAAAAAGGGGATAAGGCCGGACTGAAAACAGGAATCAATTTTAGTTTTAAAGTACGGGGATTCGACGAGAACGGGGATGCCGAAGAGGAAGCTTTCGAGATGAATTTTCTTAGCCATCCTGACGGTACATTCTGGGGTTTCTTCTACGAACCCTCCGAATTGTCGAAAGAGTCGATCTACTACCAGGAATCTCTCCGCGTTTCCTTCATGAAGATACTTGCGGGCGCTCCTCGTTTTTTTCCGCTCGAACTGATCGATGAGCTAACCTCCAAGAGAACCTTATCTCCGGCCTTTCGCGCCTACTGGCAGCAGCAGCTTATTGAATTTATGGGAATGAATCCCTGGAAGTGGGGTATGTCGCTTTCCCCTGAATTACAGAATCAAATTGAGTCTTTCGAAAAGCTTGATCCAGATGGAATCAACCAACAGCAATGGCTATCGACCGTAGAGCAAATATCTCCTTCTGTGCTGCTCACCGAACACTTTCGAATCGCGAGCAAGACGAAAGTGGCAGATGAGGCTAAGGCATTTGTCGAATTCTATTCTTACGCAAAAGCGGGGGAAATGAAACTTATAGGGCAGGCCAATGAATCCGGAGAAATCGAATACGAACATCCCCGACTCGATGACGAGAAAGTCTGGATCGTCAATGGACTAACCGGTAGGATCGAACGCTTTGAGGCAGAGACAAACATCGCCCCCTACGCTCCCGTGATCGCGTACCGCTTTGAAGACCAACCCGCATCTCGAGTAATCCAAAAGACAGAAATGCGTACCGGTATCGATTTGAGCTCAAACCGATACTCACAAAAACTCCCTCCTCTATTTAAATAGGGGACTCTGGAAGTTCTAGCTGCCGCCAATAGTCTCCTCAATTCCGTATGGAGTGACTGCGGGCAGTCCTTTTCACAGTAAATAGAGAATCGTTTGTCAGGCATGATCCTCGCCCAAATTCAAATTTCCCGGCGCAAGTTCACTCAAGCGAAACCCGATCCAACGCGGAAAGGCCCAACAATAGGCCTTTCCATGCTTGACAGCCCCCCCTTGCTATTTCCATTTTCTCCCTCTTTTTCCAATTTTTAGTCATGAGACCGACATACAGACCACACCGCTTGAAACGAGTTCGCAAGATAGGCTTCCGTGCTAGAATGGGAACCCGAGGCGGCCGCGCCCTCATCAATGCCCGTAGACGCAAGGGTCGCAAACGGCTCGTGAACGTGTAGACAGCCTCAGGCAATACGAGTCGGAGCCCTCAACCATGACTCCGAAGCTTACCCTTAAGTCAGGCCAGCGACTAAAGCGAAACAACGACTTCGTTCGCACGCGGAAACACGGCAGAACCTACCGTTGCCCGTATTTCGCCCTCTTTTCAACTATACCCACAGAGGAAAGTGGGGATCGCCTCTCGGCCCGCATTGGAATCTCCGCCTCTAAGCGAGTAGGCAACGCCGTCGCCCGAAACCGACTCAAGAGACGCTTCCGCGAGCTCTTCCGCCTCCGGCAACATAAAATCCGCCAGGAAGCAGACATCGTGATCAGTATTCGATTCCCTGCAAACCGCACCACTCTCAGCGAATTGGAACATCGGTTCGAGCAAGCGATCCAGTACAATGGCC
>CALDFV010000072.1 GCA_937942145.1 uncultured Opitutaceae bacterium | reverse complement strand
CCCCAGTTTTTAAATCGAGAACTCTAGAAACGTTTCTCACGCAAACACCAAGCGCGCCCAAATGCACCGGGATGTGCGGCGCATTGGCAATTAAAGAGCCATTCGAGTCCAATAAAGCACAGCTAAAATCCTTTCGCTCTTTTACATTCGTGGAAAATGCAGAACGCTCGAGTAAGTTTCCCATCTCTTCCACCAAAGAGAGGAAACGGTTGGTGTAGAGTTCGAGTTCCACAGCTTCCACATTAGATTTTTTCTCAATGGCGGCGCCTTCATCTCTACTCAACTTTAGGCTACCTCGACTTCCCACAATCGCCTCCCAACCCGCGTCAACATATACCGTGCTAAAACGATCTTGTACCACTAAGGGCCCGACAACTCGAGTTCCGGGAGTTAGGGAACCTCTATTACATCTGCCCTCAACTTTTGCCTCAGATTCCGCTTCAGCCTCAAACACCTCTTTTTCTCCAACTCTGTCTCGAACGCCGACAGAGACCTTGATCGAAACAACTTCTATCGTTTGTTCCGGTATGAATCCATACTGGGCCTCGAAGACATATTTAAAGTCCGTCTCCAAACTTTCGACTGAGACAAGGTCAATCAATAGTCCAGACTCCTGGCCAAGGAACCGGATCTCAACTTGGCTAGCTCTAATCTCTAAATTCTCTCGAAGCTCTCCATCCAAAACAAGGGCTTCGTAGGCGGACTCCTTTAGCAAGCGCTTCCACCCTTCGATCTCATCTTTGCAATCTTCTAGCGGACATAGGATCTGGCGCTCTTTGAACGTCTCCACACTCGCTTGCTGCAAACCATAAGAACTCAATAGTCCAGCGTCCAAAGGGAATAGCACCGAATCCATCTCTAGAATATCGGCTATTGCGCAAGCATGCAGTCCACCCGCCCCACCAAATGCAACCAAAGCATACTCAGACGGATCGTACCCTTCTCTAATCGAAATGCTCCTTATCGCATCAGCCATGTGCTCATTGGCAATGTCGAGCAATCCTTGCAGGAGGTCTGACTCAGCTACTGGCATCTCTGAACGTGCTTGAACTTCGTCTACCAATCTATCCAGAGCCTCCGCTGCGGCTTCTGGAAAAATCGGTATCCCAAATTCGGACGCATCTATTCGCCCCAAAAGAAGATTTACATCCGTTAAAGTAAGCCCGCCACCGGCTCCATAACAGGCGGGTCCTGGCCAAGCACCTGCGCTTTCAGGCCCAACTCTCAACGCAGATCCATCAAACCAGCAGCGCGAACCTCCTCCCGCCGCCACTGTTTTAATCCGCAAGGATGGGGCGAATACTTTTGCTCCCCCGATCACCTGTTCAAACTGGTAGTCAAGTCGTCCTTCGAAACGGGATACATCGGTGCTCGTACCCCCCATGTCGAACGCTATTCCCCGTTCGAGCCCGGCCCGCTTTCCGACGCTTGACGACCCGACTACTCCTCCCGCTGGGCCGCTCAACAAACTATCTTTTGGACGATAGTAGGTTCGTGAAACAAGTCCACCTGCACTGGTCATGATCCTTAGATTTCTTTCTGACAGCACAGATTGAACTGCGTCCAAGTAGGTGTCCATTATCGGCGCGAGATACGCATCCACCATCGATGTTTCCGCTCGCTGTAAAATTTTGATCTTTGCCGAAAGCTCATGCGACAGGGATACATGCTTAATCCCTTCCATTCTTAGGATCTCACCGATGCGCTTTTCGTGATCTGAATTTCGGTAGCTATGCAACAGGGCGACCGCTACAGATTCAATCCCCTCCTCCCGGCAACGAACGGCAAAACTTCGCACCTCCTCTTCACACAGCGACTCTATAATGCTGCCCTTTGCATCCAGGCGCTCGCTGACTTCAAATACTAATGAATGCAACGGCTCTCGCTTTTTAATTCCAAGCTCAAAGAGGTCTGGTCTCTGCTGGTTGCCGATTCGAAGTAGGTCCCTGAAGCCTCTGGTGACGAAAAACGCGGTCCTTGCTCCTTTTCCCTCCAGCAACGCATTGGTGCCTCGTGTAGTTGCCAATCGGAGCTCGAGGGGCGGCAAAGCCTCTCCTAGGAGCGTCTGCGTAATCAATCTCATCCCAAGAATAGGAGGTTCTTCTAATGATTGAATCGCGCAAAGAGCTCCCTGCTCTAAAGAGGGAATTTTGACATCCAACTCTAACAGGCAATCCTCGCTCGACCAGGTTACAATTTGGCCAGTACCCGTGCCTAGTCCGCAAACCTGCAGTCTGTATCCAACAAAAAAGTCGTCTACTGTATCGAAAGGAATCTCCAATCGAAACCGGTTCGGGCCCAACACCTCTACCACTCGAACTCGAATCTCTGAGCTAGATAGAACCTTTACTCTATGCTCCTTTCCTACAGGCGAAAGGGCTAAACAGTCAGTAAATGTGCCACCCGTATCTATCCAGAATTGCCACATACTTCCATCAATTAAAAATAGGTACGCGTTTCGTCATCTGGTACCGATTAAACTCGAATTCGGAGGCAACAGTTTGAAACTAGGACCTCGCATAACTCGCTTCTAGAGCCTTCAGGAGAAATACTGCCATCTCATTGAAAGGAGTCGCTACACCATGCTTCTTCCCGAGTCTAACAATCACACCATTTCGAGCGTCCCACTCCATGGGCCGTTTATAAACTAAATCCGCGTGTATGGAATTCATCGCTCCTTCGGTAGCCGAAGCCTGACCTGCAATGATCTCCTCGACAATTGAATCTTCGATCTGCGCTCCTTCTGCTCGAGCAACCGCGATACATTCACGTATCAAATTTTTCATTATGTTCGCTGCATTTTCTTCACGAACCACATTTGCTGGTTGATTCAATAGAGCGGAGACCGCTCCACCACTGTTAATGCAGAGCTTTCTCCATGCGGCTGTATTCCAATCATCGGTCAACCTAGTCTCAAAACCTTCAGCAGGAAACAGCGAAGCAAAGGTGGATGACGACGACGTATTTGGTACCGTCATCAATACGGATCCTCTTTGCAAGATCTTGCCGGGCTCGCTTCGCTCTGCAGGACAATCTATGATAACCGGTACGATGCGATCAGCCGAAACATAAGGACTTAAATTCGCTAGGTGCTCCACGCCGTTTTGAATCACAGCGATGTGAGTATCCGCATGACTAAGCGGCAAAATCCAATCTGCAGCGTCCTCTATTTGGTAGGTTTTAGTGCAAATTAAAATCCAGTCTACAGGACCGGCGAGTGAAGGATCCGTGATAACTCTTGGAGACGACGCTAACGATCCAAAAGGAGAATCGACCACGAGCGCTTTAAAGGAATTACGGGAGCAAATAACAAGGTCGTTATCTGCTTTCGTTTCCAGCCATCCCGCGAGGGTTCCTCCAATTGCTCCAGGACCGATGAGGGCTATTTTAGGCATAGGTGATAATTGATTACTGACAGTTCTAGAAAGCGTCTTCCGCAATGAGATCGGTTTGGGTCTGCCAGAGCCGGGCGTAGTGTCCCTCCCCGCCAATAAGCTCATCGTGAGAACCTTTTTCGATAATGCGACCCTTCTCCAAAACTACGATCTGATCAGCTTGCCGCACAGTTGAGAGCCGATGGGCAATGACCAGCGTTGTTCGCTCTTTCACTAGATTGTCAACCGCCTGCTGGATCTTTGCTTCGGTAATCGTATCCACACTTGATGTCGCTTCGTCAAGAATTACGAGTGGTGGATTCCTCAATACAACCCTTGCGATCGTAAGACGCTGCTTCTCACCCATACTGAGTCGAATTCCACGTTCTCCAATGCGTGTATCCATTTGATCGGGAAGATTGGAAACGAATTCCCATGCGCTCGCACCCTTGAGGGATTCAATCAAATCCGCTTCCGTAGCTTCCTGCTTCGCCAGCAATAGGTTGTCCCGAACGGTTCCATCGAAGAGAAACGGATCCTGGGCGACTACCCCAATATGCATCCGCAGATCGACTAGATCCATCTCCCGAACATCGATGCCGTTAATCGTCACCGCCCCAGTCGTAACATCGTAGTATCGCTGCATCAAATTGGCCACGGTCGACTTCCCGGCTCCCGTGTGACCCACCAGTGCGGTCACTTTCCCTTTCTCCAGATTCAGAGAGAAATCCGTCAGCAATTCTTCTCGGCCGTTGTAAGCAAAGTTGACCGAGCTGAACGCTACTTCAAGGAGCCCATCTGGAAAAGGTTCCGGAGTGTCCGGATTTGTGATCTCTACGGGATAGTCGAGCATCTCGAATACCCGCTCGCTGGAGGCTTTTCCCGTGGCAAGCAGATTGTTAAGCCCATTTAATTGAGACAAAGGCATGTAAAGCATGCCCCCCAGCTGGAAGAACATTAAAAGATCCCCTGTACCGAAACGTTCGGGTTCCGTAGCAAACAAATAGCCTCCGTAACCCACCACTGCAACTGTTCCCAAGCTGACTACGAAATTGGTTATAGGGCCGTGGATTGACCAGCGATACATCGATATAAGCGTGCGTTTTTTGAGCTCTTTGAGACGTTCTTGAAATCGCTTTTTCTCCTGGTTCTTCAGGGCAAAGGAATTGATCAAGCGATTGCCCTGTATGTCTTCAATCAAAAGCGAATTAAGCTCACCCGCTGCAGCCCTCACCTTGCGCCAATTCTTGCCTTGAGCGCGAAAATGAAAGCGCTGCATGACCAACATTATGGGGATGGGCAAGATCATCAGTGTCGCTAAAGTCGGCTCGAAATAAAACATGATGCTAGCCACTCCAAGAACGGTCAAAATAGCCGTACTCCCTTGCTCCGTTCCATCGAGGATTACCCGTTCGACCGATTCCACGTCCTCTATCACTCGCGAGGCAATGTCTCCCGACTTGCGACTATCGAAATAGCCGATGGGCAGTTCCATCAATTTGTCATGCAAGTCTTTCCGAATATCGATGAGAACCTTTTGCTCCAGTGTATTGTTTAAACGTATACGAAATGAATTGAAAAGCTCGCGCATGAAAAAGCAGCCTGCTATCGCGCAAATGGCCAACCATAAATTGCCCATCTCTTTCTCGGGCAATACTTCGTTGATCACATAACGCGTGACCAAGGGAATCACCATTACAAATAGCGTACTCGTAATGGCCAGCCCAATGGTCATCCAAAACATCGCCTTGTAGCGGAACAAGTAGCCAGAAACTCTCCAAATCGTTTTCATTCTATCAGTCCCGACTCCACAGACGTAACACTAGCATGACAAGTCTGATCGCGAAAATCTGACCCTAGCCCCACTTGATTAGATCGGCCCAACTGCAAAGTCTCAAGGCTCGGATTCCAATTGCCCCATCCATGGACTTTTCATGTTGCGACCGCTGGCTTCTTCCCTAACGAATCCCCTGCAATGGAATTAGTGGCTCCAGACTGGGAAATCTTACATCGACTGAGAAATCGTTTTCTCAACGCAAGTGGCAGCGTTGGTCTCTATTGGGAATCCGCAAACGACCTTGTCCAGTACCACCAGTACTTTGCTTCTCGAATCGGATGGAAATGGGATGCCGCAATCTCTCAAGCCAAGCAGGTGGACTGGCAGTTGCAATCGTCTCAGATTCTTGACTGGGGTTGCGGAACGGGAATCGCGACGCTCAGAATCCTCGAGGCATTTGGTACAGATAAAGTAACGGAGGTAATCTTATGGGACCATTCGATAGCTGCGACTTCATTCGCCCAGAAAACGCTTCAAGAAAAGTATCCAAATCTTAAGGTCACTTTTGTTAATGACCTCTCAAGCATTAACTTAGCGGACACCCTTTGCCTAGCAAGCCATGTACTCAACGAACTGTCATTGACTGATCGAGAGTCCCTGAATCGTCTTTTCTCACAGTCTCAACAGGTCTTTTGGGTCGAGCCCGGAAGCTACGACAGCAGTCGCCTCTTACTAGAACAGCGAGAGGAGTTACTCCCACACTTCAATCCTATCGCCCCCTGTATTTGCGCTCTCCCTTGCCCCATGAAAGAGGAGGCAAATACGATCCACTGGTGCCACTATTTCGCTAAACCGCCCATCGTTGCTTTCACAGAGGCGCACTGGGCCCAGTTTTCGAAAGTGATGGAAATCGATCTCCGAAGCCTCCCTTACAGTTTTATAGTCATGGACTCGTTAAAACTCAAAAGCAGACAGCTTACTGCTGGCAAGTCCCGCGTATTGGGTCGGCCTCGGCAATACAAGGGCTATACCCGTATCTATTCCTGCGACGAGAATGGCCACAATGATTACGAGCTTTGGAAACGCGAAGACAAGACCCTCTGGAAAACGATCAAGAAAAACAAGAGCGGTACACTCTACGAATGGACTCGAATCGACTCGGGCAAGATCCTCGCGGGGAAAATCGTAGAAGGTGCCTTGGAGTCGCTTAAAATCCAATGGGAACCTTAGAACAGGTCTCGTAATGTAGGGCTGGCCCTCGTGCCACGCCGCGTATGCATTTCACAACACCCAACCTCGAGGCAAAGCTCAAGCACGGGCCCTACGAATAAAATTGCACCCCGTTGTTAGGGCGTGACGCCCCGAAACGCCACATCAATACGATCCTCCTACCCAGCTCCCTCGTCCGTCGAGCCCTAACCTTCGTCCCACCCGTGCAATTATCCAAAATATCTGCAACCCGCACCCCTCGATGCGTGTATACAAGAGTACAACCTAACTAAGTCGATGAAGTTCCCCAAATTTTTCCTATTCACAATCGCAGCCATACTGTCCGTATCGGCATTTGGCGTACCCAAATTCGTCCGGCCAATAGATCAGTCCATCAACCTCGACGGTGTCGTAAAAGTAGAAGTCCGCGTCCAGGGCGGATTCATCAATCTTACTGGAGACCAGCGCTCTAATGCTCACGTCCTGATCGAAAAAGTATTCCGTAACGCTTCCGAGAAAGAGGCAGACTCGATAGAATCAAAGATCGAGCATACCATCGAAGTTCGTGATAGTATCTTGTATATAGAATTTAAGCACGATAACAATTGGGCCTTCTGGAGTTTGTTTAGAAACAAGCCCAGCGTACACTTCAATGCCACGTTGTCCGTTCCGAAAGGCATTGATGTGGAGCTCCACACTTCTGGCGGACATATTGAAATTGACGGGGTAGAGGGAGAAGTCGCTGCTCGCACCTCCGGTGGACACATGAAACTAGCCAATATTGGCGGGCCCGTGAACGCTCATACAAGCGGGGGATCCGTAACGGCATCCGACCTGAGGAGCGGGGCAAACCTTTCCACCTCCGGAGGTCCGATCAAAGTCGATTCCATCGCGGGCAATTCAAAACTTAAAACCTCAGGTGGCAGTATCAACGCCACAGGAGTCACCGGTCCCTTGGAAGCTAAAACATCGGGAGGCAGCATCACCGCCAGCTTTCCCAGAGGAATCGATGCCGACACTGTATTGAAGACATCGGGTGGCGGTATTAGTGCAAAATTGCCGCAAGGCGAACGGTTCTATTTAAACGCTCGCACTAGCGGAGGCGGAGTCAGGACCGACTTTCCCATCACGATGACCGGCGAACTCAAACGCAGCCAAACTGCCGAAGGCCCCGTCAACGGAGGCGGCCCTCTTCTCGAGCTTCGCACTTCTGGAGGAAGCATCAATGTGGGATATCTATAGTTCAGAGCAGCTAGAGCGTATGATAAGCTTGTTGAAAACATAAGCCTTTTTCCCGATCGCTATCCACGGGGTATTTCCAATCAAGAAAGCTTCTAGGTGACATTCTTTCGCTGATTAGTATATTCGGGTTCCAATCGGCAGCGCTCTCTCCAGGATCGCCCCAAGCGAAATGATGTCCGATTCTGATTCTCCTCTTTCCATCGTCTATCAAGACGAGGAATACATCGCAGTCAACAAACCACCTGGACTGCTTGTCCACCGGACCGCCATCGATTCGCAGGAGACACAATTCGCGGTACAGCTCCTTCGCGACCAAATCGGGCAACACGTTTTTCCCGTCCACCGACTTGACAAACCGACCTCCGGCGCCCTTCTCTTCGCACTAAACGAGTCCGCTTTATCCAAAGGGCAGAAGGCATTCGAAATGGGTCAGGTCAACAAAACCTATCACGCAATCGTCCGCGGTCATCCCGCTGAAAGTGGAGTGATTGATCACCCCTTACGAAAAATGCTCGACCGAGGGCCGAAAGCGAAAAGCGACACCGCCCAAGAGGCGAAAACACTCTATCGCACTCGAGCTACCGTCGAGCACCCCATCCCTACAGAACGCTACCCTAAAACTCGCTATGCTTGGGTGGAGCTTGATCCCAAGACGGGTCGTCGTCATCAACTACGAAGGCACCTTTCCCACATCGACTGCCCCATCATTGGCGACACCAAACACGGCGACACGCGGCGAAATCTCGCTTTTAAAGAGCAGTATGGATTCGTTCGGCTCTTTTTGCACGCTAGCAGCATATCGCTTGTTCATCCCTTTTCACAAGAGGGTATAGAGATCGAAGCCTCCCTTTGGCCTGACTTTCAAGCAGGTCTTGAGGCAACTGGATTGACTCAAAGCTGATTCCAGATTCTTGATGGAAAGTGTTCTACCGATTATGAAATGGCCGATAACAACGATTGGATTCGATGCTGACGACACGCTTTGGCACAATGAGAATCTTTTCGAGGACCATCATAACAAATACTGCCAGCTTCTCTCCGAGTATCATGACGCTGAAACCGTTGAGAAGGTGCTCTACGAAACTGAGATGCGTAATCTCGAGCTTTTTGGATACGGTATAAAGGGATTCACGCTTTCCTGCATAGAGACCGCCATCCACTTGACCAAAGGGGAAATCAAATCCGAAGAGATCCAGCGCATTATCGATCACTGCCGTCACATGCTTTCTCATCCCGTTGAGCTATTCGACGATGTGGAAAAAGTACTGAGAAACCTTAGTTCAAAATTTCGGCTCATCCTTGTGACCAAGGGTGACCTCCGGGACCAGGAACGGAAAATTGCCAAATCTGGGCTAGCTGCCTATTTCGACCACGCAGAGGTTGTTTCAGACAAGACAGTGGAGTCCTACGCCCGCGTGTTGGAACGAAGTCGGGTGCCCGTCGAACAGTTCGTCATGATAGGCAATTCCCTCAAATCTGATATTATTCCCGTATTGAACTTGGGAGGACACGGAATCCATATCCCCTATAGAATTACCTGGGAGCACGAGCGAGTGGAGTCGACTCCACATGAACATGACAACTTCTATCAAATTGAATCAATCTCCCAGCTGCCCGACCTAATCGACACTATCGCGGTCGACTCAATCATCTAGTGATGCAGCTCATCCCGGTTCCCAAAAAAACAATCCCTCTAAATGGGACTTTCGAACTCCCCGAGCCAATTGCACTTTCAAGTGATTTCGAAATAAGCCCGCGGCTTCAATCCACTCTGGAGACCTTTCCTTCGATCGAGCTCGAATCGACCAAAAGTAATTCCACCTCAGTTCGGTTAAAAAAAACCACGGTCAAACCAGCAGAAGAGTCTTACTCTCTTTCCATAGGACGTGAGGGAGTAGAAATAGAGGCGGGAACCGATTCCGGATTCTACCGAGGGCTGACCACTCTAAGCCAGATCATCCAAATCAAAGGTCGACTCCTTCCCTGTATTCAAATTGAAGATAAACCCGACCTCGAAGTCCGCGGATACATGCTGGATATCAGCCGATGCAAGGTGCCAACCCAAGAGTCCCTTTTCCAGCTAATCGACATACTCGCTTCTCTCAAATTCAATCAACTGCAATTCTACACGGAGCACACCTTCGCCTACCAGAATCACCAAAACGTTTGGAGGGACGCGTCTCCTTTAACGGGTGAAGAAACCCAAGCGCTGGATACTTATTGCTACAATCGATTCATTGAACTCGTTCCCAATCAAAACTCGTTTGGACATATGGATCGCTGGCTGCGCCATGATAATTACAAACACCTAGCCGAGTGCCCTGACGGCTATGAGCACCCCATATCAGGTCATCTTCCATGGGGCGGCACCCTCAAGCCAAACCAAGCATCTCTCGATTTCGTGTCCGAATTGTACGACGAGCTTCTTCCAAATTTCCGCAGCAACTTATTCAACATCGGTGGCGACGAACCCTGGGAACTCGGCCAGGGCTGGAGCCGTGATATCGTGAAGGCCAAAGGGAAGCATCGCGTCTACCTCGACCACCTTTTTTCTATCCACAAACAAGTAACGGCCCGAGACAAAAAGATGCAATTCTGGGGAGACATTATCCTAGAATCGCGCGATCTGGCTAAGGAGCTACCCAAAGATGCGATCGGCGTCATTTGGGGGTACGAGGCCGATCACCCTTTCGAAGAGCAATGTGCTTCCTTCCAAGATTCCGGCATTCCCTTTTATGTTGCGCCAGGCACCTCCGCTTGGAATACGATAGGCGGGCGTCAAAAAAACGCCATCGCAAATGTCAAAGCAGCGACCGAACAAGCTATTGGCTTCGGAGCCCAAGGAACCCTTCTCACGAATTGGGGCGACTTTGGCCATCACCACTTTCCTCCCGTCAGCTATCCCGCAATCGTATGGGCTGCAACGCTGTCTTGGAACAGGAGTTCCGAATCGGAGTTTGACGATATCCAGGCTATCAATACGGTTTTCTTTGAAGATAATTCTTTGGACCTTGCCAAAGCGATTTTCTCGCTAAGCAACCTAATAAACGGCTTCTCCTATCAGCCAATCAACCGTACCCTCCTAAACGATCTCCTCTTTACCAGTGGAGAGAAATTCCAGTTCAACCTCGGTAAAACAAATCAAGAGGAACTGGAAGATTGCCAAACCGGACTTTTGAAATTGCTCATTCATTTAAGGGGCTCAATCACCCCCTCCGAAAACGCCAAACTAGCAAAAGAGGAGTTGATCCTCTCCTGCCAACTACTTTGTTTCGGAATTAACAAGGGGCTCCAAGAATTGGATGAAACCTACTCTGGACAGACCCATCTGGATACCGAACTCCAATCGCTAATCAAAGCCTACCGCGAACAATGGCTGCAACGCAACCGCCCCGGCGGTTTAGATGAAAGCGTCTCCTATTTGGAAAGTTCGCTTGGGAATCCGTAGGAGCGGCTTTATGCCGCGATCAACCTCCTTGAAATCACGGCGCAAAGCCGCCTCTTATATTTATTAAGACTGAGGCGTCTCCACAATCTGAACACGTAAAAACAGATCCTCATCGGGGACAATTGACATCTGCGGCGTCGCCGTAATCCGTGTGTAGTCTCCGTTCGGCTCCATGAGGATATCCAGGGGATCAACCGCTTCCCAATTCTTCAGGTCGGGGGAACGCTCGACCGCCCATGTGGCATCGGTGACATCGTTGGCCCAGTTGAAGGAGATCGATGCGACGCTCTCGCTCGCGGTAGGAGTTTCGCTAGTCGTCGAGAGACTCGTGACCACCGTCGACGACTCCATGATCTCATAGCTTACCAAGTCTGGATCCGGCGAACCTGGAATGCCGTTTCTCCCCATTCGTGCCAGTCGACAGGGTTGGCAACGTGTTGGAGAAGATAAGGCGACCGACTTTGGGCCAGGTGGTTCTTGGATTCTGAAGATTCGGACTGCACTGGAACAAAGTCATCAGGAGCCCTCATATGCAAATAGGCAAAGTAAAAAGAGGAGGCAGATAACCGCCTCCCCTTTTCTTCTCCTCCCAAATAAATTCCGTGGTATATATAACCTACTAAAATTGTGAAACCGTATAGTCTTCGTGCCTCACTCGAGCGTATCCACCACGCGCTTCTAAAACACTCACTCGCTCGCCGGCATTGAACCTAGGCTCTTGCAACTCTTGCACGACCACTACCGTACTCCCGTCGTCCATCTCTATCGTGATTTCCTGAGCGATTTTGGAGGTCATTGCTTTCTCGACCTGCTTTCCAACAACCGCGCCAACAACCGCCCCTCCGGCACTGGCCAGCACTTGCCCATCCCCGCTCCCAACGGTCGATCCAACGGCGCTTCCCATAATACCTCCGCCATACAGTCCTAGCTGAGAGCTCTCCCCTTCGATCCTAACGTCCCGCGCAGCAACTACTGTCCCTTGGTCAATCGTTTGGGTTGTGCCCGCTGAGGATCGAGGAACAGTTTCGTATCCACCTCCCGAAGCGCACCCACACAAGAGGGCAAAAATGATGGTACTGAACGCTCCGGTGATTCCTTTTGTTTTTAATTCCATGTTTCTATCCCTTCCAATGACGACTTGTTCGATCCAAAGTGGATAGCGGATTCACAAAAACCAATTCTTACATCCTGCTCCAACTCAATATTTAATCAAATCTCTCCTTAGCACTAGAGACTTTCAAAGTCATCTGGCAAATAGGCTCCCGTGTCAGGATCAATGTGTGGATTGTCATCCGCATGAAATACACGTGCCGCCCCTGCTAGGTTGGAATCGACCCTCACCGGATCGCCAATGTTGAATCGCGGCTCCCTAATCTCCTGCACGACAATGATCGTTCCCCCCTCATCCATTTGAATCGTAAGCTCTTGAGCTCTTTTGGAAGATAAGGCCTTCTCAATTTTCGGTCCGACCACACCCCCTGCGATCATTCCGCCCGCCGCGCCAACGGCAGCTCCTAAACTGGTTCCACTGGCTTCTGCTCCGATCGCTCCACCGGCCACGCTTCCTCCAATCGCTCCTCCATAGGCGCCAAGCCCAGAAGATGTGCCATCGATTACGACTTCTCTGAGATCAACGATCGTTCCGCCGTCGAGTTGCTTCGCCATTCCACTAGAAGTGATCGGATAACGCGATTGGCTGGAAGTAGACTGGCAACTCAAAAAAAATAGTGAAAAAACGAAAATTAAAACGAGACTGCAAAATTTCATTCGATTTATTCCCTCCAATTCATTTACCCAGTTAGAAAAATAACTCCTTCGCAGGGAACTGCCCCCCTCTCCCTTGTTCGCAACAATTACTACGATAGATTTCATAAATTTAAACTTATTAGCCAGACAGTCTGTAAAACTCCTAATGCGAACTCTCATCACAGAGAGAATACCCCGAAACCCCCGATGAAAAAATCCCCAAGACCAATACAAGTATTTCAGTACAATCCTCCCGTCCGAGTATTGTCTCAATCCGCCGAAACGGAGGACTACCTTTTTGCTCGACCCACTCTGAAACGAAATATCGCCCATGAACGGGTTTCCAGATATTTTCTGAAGTCTCAGAAACCTATCCAATCTCGACTTGACTAGTCGCTAGGAAACAGGAATGAATTTTTGAACCGGTCTCTTTGGAGCCCGGTTTTTCATTTTCTCCAACCGTTCATCCCAAGGGCTTGGAGGGAACAAACCACCCATTTCAACAATCCACATTTAGTCTCGTGTACCAGAATATTGAGCAACAGCTTTCAGTAGAAATTGCTAACGCCCCAGGAGAAATCGCCCGTATCAGCGATTTGCTCTCATCAAATAGCGTTAACGCCAATGCAATGTCAGTCGCTGACGGGGTCTATCGCGGCTACTTCAGATTCCTCACGGACCAAGTGGAAGAAGCCAAAAGCGTTTTGATTTCCAACGGCTTAGAGGTGGAGTGCGAGCGGGTTATTTCAGTTAAACTGGACGATCAAAAGGGGCAAGTCGCAAAGATCACCAGCGCCTTGGCTCGGGCCAATATAAATATAGACTACTTTTACGCATCGGTCGATCGCAGCGATTCTGCGACCCGTCTAATTATGAAAGTTGAGAATGTCGTCCTCGCGACAAGTGTTCTAGACGAAATTTCAGATGTCCCAGTTGGGCCGCCTGAACTCAGCTTAGCTTAAGGGTTCCCCGATTTATCTACTCGCAGCCACGTTTCCCCATCCGACAACGTAGCCCGCAGTCGCTTGGACTTTGAGAGACGAGCCACCGAAGAAATGGTCTTGCCATCCTCTTCTGACAGAATGGCGTATCCACGTTTCAATGTAGCTTTCGGGCTCAGTGATTGAAACTTCCCGCTCGTCTCGATCAGACCATGTCTGGCAAGTGCGAGCTTACGCTCCACACGATCGAGTATTCGCTTTGCTAATTCGTTTATTCGTAGTCGGTATTCACTCGTAACACGATCCGGCCGGAGTCTGCCAAAGGCGAGTTTCGATTGATTGAGCTCGCCATTGGCTCGAGAGAGTTCTCGGGTCAACACAGACAACAATCGACTACTCAATTCATCTATCCGCAACGCTGCGGTCTCAAGACTGCGCTGTGGAGAAGCGGCCTTCAATCTCGTCGCCCAATCCCCTAAATTTCGCCGACTCAATGCGATTCCGTCTTCTGCCTGATCCACGATCGTATCCCGAGCGTACTCGATTCGACTGACAACGTCAATATAGGCGCTACTAATCAGCTCCGCTGCCGCTGATGGAGTTTCCGCTCGGACATCAGAGACAAAATCCGTTAAGGAAAAGTCGATCTCGTGCCCGACTGCCGAGATCGTAGGAATCGGAGAAATTGAAAGGGCCCTAGCGAGCATTTCGTCATTGAAGCACCACATGTCCTCCAAACTTCCACCCCCACGACCCAGAACGATCAGATCGAATCCACCCATTTTTAGGACTAGGGAAAGCGCGTCCTGAAGAGAGTTGGATGCATCTAGGCCCTGGACCTTGGCGGGGACCACTGTCAACCGGCCAGACCAGCCCCGTCTCTTGAGAATGCGGATAAAATCCTGAATCGCCGCTCCGCTAGGAGAAGTGATGAACGCCACTCTTCGGGGGGCAAGGGGGAGTGGCTTCTTGCGCTCCTTGTCAAAGAGCCCTTCTTCAAACAGCTTCTTCTTCAGCCGCTCAAACTCTCTGTGCAATCTCCCTTGACCCGAGGCGATCGCCGAGCGGGCGATTAATTGGTAGCGTCCGTGAGGCTCGTAAACACTCAATTCTCCATACACCACGATCTCTACACCGTTATCCAAATCGAAATCGAGCCCGGAGGCATTTCCACGAAACATGACGACCGGAAGCTGTGCTCCTTCGTCCTTGAGAGAAAAGTAGAGGTGCCCGCTGGCCTGCCTCCTAAAGTTGGATACCTCGCCCTTGATCCATTCAGGCCCCACGGAACCTTCGAGCAATCGCTTTATTCGGCGCGTGTATTCCGAAACAGTACACGTTTCCTCTTCGCCAAACTGCGCTAGGAAGGAATCGCTCACGATGACTCCCCGGTAATCAATTTAGCTTTTAACCGAGCTCGTAGAAAACGCACCCCCAAACTCAACGCCACAAACAAACTGATCGCCAATAAAATCAACGCTGTGTTCCCCTTTAGAATGGCGTCCCCAAAAATAACGATGCTGAGCGATAGGATTAGAGTAAGAGGCAACGATACACCCATATACCAAAGAAAGGGCATGCGAGCCAAGCCGAGCAAATAATTCTGCAATGGAAAGGGCATTCCTGGAGTGATTCTCAACAAAACCGCTACCGTAAACATACTTTCTCTTTTTAGCTCGGGAACACTGTACCCAAATCTATGTACGAGTCTCTCAAACGGGGGTCTGAAAAACTTTCCCGCCAAAAGCCATGACAGTGCCATATTAATGGCTAGGGCCGCTGCGGAACCACCAATCGCTACCGGCATCTCGTATATGGCTCCCGCCAATAAAAGAAACGGTGATACGGGCGCCCAGAAACTCGGCAGAACGGCCATCGCCGCGAAGAATGGAATCGGGCCGAAATCGGCAATCCAGTCGATTCCCGCCTGAACATCAACTTCGCCCAGTTCGTGTCGAAACTGCCAAAACAGAACCGCAGCCATGATGAGTCCCAATATTGAGATTCCTATAAATGACCTGATTCTAGCGGAAGCCACATCAACACTGAAAGGCTCACCAGGACCTAATAGCAAAGCCAAAATCTCCAAACGGGATTTCCCCCAAAGCGTCAAAGATGCGATCGGTTGTGAATTTGCGATTCCCACATCTTGAGAAAGAAAGCCTGTGTTCTTCGTAGTGAGCAAGTGACGACATTTTTTGCGCTTTCCCATTGCAATTATTTAAGGTCTTTTTAAACCTCACGTTCACTAATGGGCAACTCGAGTTTAGGTACCTTTCTCGTAATAGACGATGACGAGAGTCTACGGACGCTATTGAATCTGATATTAAGTTCGGCAGGAATAAACTCGATATGCGTTGGAACGTCAAACGAAGCGCTCAGTGTTCTTGAGGAAGACAACGGCACTATTAGCGGAATCCTCCTTGACCTAAATCTTGAGAACTCTCGAGGAGAGGACTTCTTGGACCAAATACTCACATTTAATTCCGATCTCGTCGTGTTCATGATAAGCGGATGCCTGAGCGAGGAGATCAAAGAGCGGATCGGCGATAGGGCAATCGATGGAATCATAACAAAGCCCTTTCAAACCGCCGAGCTGATTCAGCTAATTAGGGATGCCGTCATCAAACGACAGGAGTTGATTACGTCACGCGAAGGTGCTTAGATGCTTCCCCGTACTTCCACCTTCGTAAGGAACATCAAAATACAGGTTCTCATCATCGAACGCCCTCTCATCGATTGAACGCTCGAACGTCTCTTCAACTTTAGGGTTCAGACGCAATTCCTTTTCCGCCTTCTCTCGCTGTTCGCGAAGATGCGGAAAGGTGCGTTCTATGATATTCAGTGGATAGAGCGGTTCCATGCCCAGGAAAAATTGATTCCATTCAACTAGACACTTTACGTGCCTTAACGCTCTCATCGGTTTCCCAAATACAACCTTTATTCAATAAATCACCAAATCGTAATCAATCAATTGTAAATACTATAACCTTCTAATTATCAATTGCTTAAAAATTTCTAGAAATGGCTGTATCTTGGCCAAAATGATCCAGTAAAACTCCCTTACAGGAATCAGACTACTCCCCTTTAGGCGCAGTACCCTACTGGTAAGTTACTAGATTTTTATTTACAGATCTCTAGCAATTCAATCCCCGCCTGGCACGAATCACCGCTCACTACGCCATCTCAAGGTCAGAAACCATTCAAGGGCTCATCTCTCGCCCAGCCAAAGTACGCTGCAAGTGAATACAGGCTACTGCGATCATGTCCCCCAATTTTTCGTCTAAACGATCTTCTACTATTGCGATTTACGGAATAGTGCCGCACCTTGCGAACGTGCGAGACCATACGATGACGGCCAAAGAAAAAGTCGCCCTTTTGAGTCTACTGGATGACCCCAGTCCCGCCGTACGAGAAGAGCTTCTCAAAATTCTAAATTCAATGGGGTCCTACGGCCTGGAAATTCTGAACGAAGCCGCCAAGAGCAGCAATCGGCTGCTAGGCTGGCACGCTGGAGCTTACCTTTCTGAGCTTCGATCCGTCGATCTCGCCCAAGAACTTCGACAGTTCATACGTTCAGGGAACTACGAGCTCGAAACTGGCTGGATGATGATTAGCCGGGTCGCCTACCCCAATCTCGAGATTGGAAGCATCTGCAATCAACTGGACTCATATGCGAGTCGCTGCAAAGAGCTCATAATAAAGCCGGCCTCCTCCCGAGACCAATGTGCCGTCATCAATCGGGTCCTCTTTCACGAGGCGGGCTTTAGGGGCAACTCGGAGCAGTACACTGATCCAGACAACAGCTTTATCAATGCGGTTCTTCAGTCTAAAAAAGGCCTCCCCATAACCCTCTCAGTTCTCTATCTCCTGATAGCTCAGAGACTTGGATTGGAAATCGCTCCCATCAATGCTCCTGGACATTTCGTCGTCGGCTGCTTCGAAGAAACAGCTCCTTTCTACATAGATCCATTCGAACACGGCAAATTCCTGACAGCGGGGCATATGCTCAAGCGGATCGAATCCAGTAATATCGCCCCCAATCTAGGCTATCTCGCTCCTGCCACCACACACGAAACGCTCTCCCGCATTTGCAGAAATCTTGTTTTCCATTACACGGAATCGGGAAAGGGGTCGATGGCCGCTTTATTCTCAGATATGCTGAAGGAGTTTAAAGACGCATACGAGAAGCAGCTCTAAATTTCCCTGTCGTATGCCCAAAAGGGGTGAATCGCCATCGAGTGATAATTTCCTCGCTCATCCCAGTACTTTCGAATTCCATTTTTCGCTCATGGAAACCTTCAATCCCGAGGAAACATACACCCTAAAGGATCTGAAAAGCTGGGGGTTCGACGGAGTCAGCCTCGCAGTTCTAGGGCATCCCGTGCGGCACTCAATAAGTCCCGCCATGCACAACGCTGCCATTAAGGAGATTTCCCAGTCCAATGACCGCTTCTCTGATTGGCGTTACTTTCGTTTCGAAGTACCACCCGAGGACTTGATCCAGGCTCTTCCGATGTTTCACGAAAAGGGGTTTTTCGGTCTCAATTTAACTGTCCCACACAAGGAAATCGCCTTAGGCGCTCTTCAGAAGGCAGACTCCGCCGCACTCGAAATAGGGGCGGTCAATACGTTGAGACGCCTAGACGACGGTTATGAAGGATTCAACACGGACGGCTATGGCCTTTCGGAGGGAATAAGAAGAGACCTTGAGACCAGCCTTGAAGGTAAGGATATTGTCATTTTAGGAGCCGGAGGAGCCGGGCGAGCGGCTGCAGTCGAAGCCTTGCATCGCAAATGCCAATCCCTTAAAATCGTCAACCGTAACCAAGATCGTCTCAAAAATCTGATCCAAGCCTTAAGCCCTATCGCCGAACGATTTTCGATTCCCCTAAGCAATTGTTCACCGAACGATTCAGAACTTTCGCTGCCCTCCAGCACAATAATTGTCAATGCAACCTCTCTTGGCCTCAACTCTGACGATCCTCTGCCGTTGCCCAAAGAGCGCGTACAGCATTCTCTCACTCTATTCGATATGGTCTACAATCCGCGAACCACCCAATTTATGGAGCTCATCCTATCAAAAGGAGGGCGTGCGGCCAACGGGCTATCCATGCTGGTGTATCAAGGAGCTCGCTCCCTCGAAATTTGGTCAGGGAAACACGTCAATGCGGAAACAATGAACCAAGCAGCCAACGCAGCTTTGCTGTCACGAGCGTAGTTCGACTAAGATTCCAAAACACATGCTATCCGAGCTGCAATACATCGATCAGGGATTTCCCGCCTTTTTCTCCTCCGTGATTTTCATATTCGGAGCCCTGATAGGAAGTTTTCTCAATGTATGCATCTATCGCATACCAGCAGAAAAGTCGATCATCTTCCCCGGCTCAACCTGCTCGTGCGGCCAGCCGATTAAGTGGTTCGACAATATTCCCATCCTTAGCTGGTTCATCCTTCGCGGAAAAGCCCGTTGCTGTAAAGCTAGCTACAGTTTCCGTTATCCTTTTGTCGAACTTCTGACCGCCTGCCTGTTTCTCGCTGCTTGGCAACAACAGCCCCACGCGAAGGCTCTGTGCCTCATGGTACTGGTAGCGCTCCTAATCTGCGCGACTTTCATAGACTTCGACCATATGGAAATCCCAGACCGATTTTCAATTGGGACGGGCATCATCGGCGTGATTCTATCGGGGATCATACCCTCGTTGCACGGAATTAGCGATCCGACTTTCGCTTACGCTTCGGTCAAAGGTATTTTCGAAGCTCTCGTCGGATTAATGATCGGCTCCGGCCTAATTCTTTGGATCGCCCTCGTTGCCGAAAAGGTCCTTCGCAAAGAAGCGATGGGATTTGGGGACGTCAAACTGCTTGGGGGTATCGGCGCCTTTTTGGGCTGGCAAGGGGCCGTGTTCGCGCTCTTTGGCGGGGCCGTCATAGGTACCGTTGGAGTGCTAGGCTGGACGGTTGCCAAGGCGGTCGTTCCCGCTTTAAGGCCAAAGGAATCAGAGGAAGGCGAGGGCCTTATTGGGCGAGAAATGCCTTTCGGCCCCATGCTCGCTTCAGGCGCTCTCCTGTACGCCATTGTGTTCGAGACACAGGTCGACGAATACCTGGCGCTTATCCAAGAGCTGGCTCAATAGTATCCGTAGCCTCTATACGTTCTACGATGCGGACTCCATCAGAAAGTCGACACTGAATCACTTCAGGCGGCTGTCCAAACCTGCCGCGATAGGCTGATGCCACAGACTCCGCGTAGTCAGGCGAAAAAGCATCTTCGGTTAGAGCCATAACAGCTCCACCAAATCCACCCCCAGTTAACCGAGCTCCTATAACGTTCGGCAGCGATTTCAAGATGTCGACGAGATAGTCGAGTTCTTCCACACTGTTTTCAAAAAGATCCTTTGAACTGGCATGCGACTCAAACAGGAGCTGTCCCGCCTCTGAGACCCTCCCGCCTTCAAGCAGATGCTTAACCCGATTCACCCGTTCAATTTCAGAGACGATGTGCTCTGCTCTGTTCGACAACGTTCCCAACAAACGACTCTTGGCGCTCTGGAAGTTGGCAGGAGAAATATCCGCCAAACATTGAATTCCCAGTCCTACTCCGTTTAAACCGTCTACCGCTTGAGAACACTCCTTGTGCCTTTCAGAATACATGGATTCCACAAGCGAGTGCTTCTTGTGGGTGTTAAATATCCAGATACTGTAATTTTCCCCCAGCGGTATGGTTGAAAAGAGCATGTCTCTACAGTCGATGTAGACCAAGGAACCTGATTTCCCCATAGCCGAAACACCTTGATCCAGTATCCCGCAAGGCATTCCCACAAATTCGTTTTCCGCCTCTCGACTCGCAAGCGCCATTTCCTCTCGACTAAGCCCCAGCACGTAGACCGTGCACAACGCTTGGCACACTGCCAACTCCAAAGCTGCACTGCTGCTCAATCCTGCACCCATTGGAACATCAGAATCAACCGCTAACTCAAATCCGCCCGAAGGCTTAAGTCCCCGCCGTATCAAACTATCATATACGCCCAGAGGATAATTGATCCATGACCCTTTGCCTTTAAGCTTTTGAGTGGGATCTTCAACAGCGACATAAGACGAATCCCCACTCGAGAACCGAAATACGGATTCTTCAATCCTTCTAAGCGCCACAAAGACATAACGGTCAATCGCTGCTCCAATTACAGGTCCATTGTTGTAATCTGTGTGATTGCCTATGAACTCAACCCGCCCCGGCGCCGCAGCTATGACGTCCGGATCAGCGTCATAGTTTTTCGTAAAACGGAATTTCAGTCTTTCCACCAATGGCATGGCTCGAATTTAAAAACGAAAATCCCGCAGCCGTAAAGCTGCGGGACAAAAAAAGATTAACTAACGTCGAGAAACTAGAGTGCGTCCTTAAGTCCAGCGCCTGGCTTGAACTTGATCGCCTTGCTGGCTTTGATCTTCAAAGGAGCCTTCGTGAGAGGATTGATTCCCGAACGCGCGTTGCGGCGAGTTACAGAAAATGTTCCAAATCCAACGAGCTGGATGGCAACCGCTGGCTTCGCATCTTTGTCGCTCACCTTGACAGTCTTACCTGCCTTTTTGATCGCTGTTTTGACCGAGGCCAATACGGCACTCAATGCGTTTTCTGCGTCCGCTTTAGAAGCGCCGCCAAGATTTGCCTGAATTTCTGAGACAAGTTCGGATTTATTCATATAGGAATATAATTGTTATTTGAGATTATAAAAATGTTTCCAGATAGAAAACCGAATAAATCGAATGAGCTTAAGCGAGCTCGTCAAACGAATTGTTCGTATTCATTCAAAAATCATCGGATTGTTCCTAATTATCCTCCGATGGCCCTTCAAAACCAGCCGGAAGCCCTCCAGACCGACCTGTAACGACAAGCTCCAGTAGTTGGCGCATCGCCTCAACCCGGTTGATTCCTCGCTCCTCTACCCATTGATCCGCTCTTTTGACCAACTGCCTAGCCATTACATCCGATGCGACGTCACTCGCACCTAGTCTGCTCAAAAGCGTCTTTATCTGAACCAGCTCTTGTTCGGAATTCAATCGACTGTCCCTTGCATAGCTTGACATATCGCAACTGCGGATTGCCCGGCTACCTCAAACGTTTTTTCTTCGGACAAAGATCGCTTGAGCATCGCCACACCTATAATTTCAGCTCCATCGCAGACCACGCTTCTTAATTCTCCCGCTCGAGATCCGTCCGTTCCTCGCAATTCCCATGGGCCGTTTCCCTCTAGATTTTTCGATACGGAGACACATTCCAGGGTCCGGCGCGAACGGCCCATCGATTTTAAGCGGGCCATCACCTCTTGACCAATGTAACAACCTTTTGTATACGAAACAGCGACATCTGCAAGACCAACCTCTTGGGGAAGGTCTGAGTCCTGAACATCTAAACCAACTTGAAAGCGTTTTTCTCGCAAAGCGAGGATTCTCACACTCTCGGCGCTTATGAGTTGAATGCCTATTTCCGAAAGGCTGCTTTCCATACTTTTGCGATCGGCTTCATTGCCAAACAGGATTTCCAAATTGGTTTCCTCTCCTCTTCGTCCCCAAAATGCGTATACACCGTCGCATGACGAAAACCCATCCCCACTAGGCCGTTCCAATTTCGCTTGCTCCAGTACCCTATCAATCGCTTCGCCCCAAACGGATACCCCAAACCAGCCTGACTCAGCAGATCGAGTCTCGACCTCGTCCATTATAATCCGATTCTCTAAATTATCCCGTAGAACTTCTGTTTCACCGAAATAGCTGACCACCAAAAAGCGTGATTCAGAAATCCTGAGCATAAAGCTGTCCGCTAGGATTTTGCCTTTACGGTTGAGCCACAGTCCATACGCCCTAAAACCATCGGCCGTTCTGACATCTTGCGAGAACTGACCCTGCAAAAAAGGGGCGGAATCCTCTCCCTCCACGAAAAACACGCCCTTTGGGAAATAAAAATGCGCTCTGGAAGTTTCCATCTATCAGGGCTTTGAATATGTTTTTTAAATAATTGCTGAATATTGGTTGACAGACACCTGATGTTCTCTATCTCACTCGGTCAACAACAAACACTTTCCCGCTTAGCGGGATTTTGGGGTAACTAAGAAAACGAGATGGCGGGTAGCTTAGGGGTAGGCTACCCGCCTTACTTTTGCCCTCTCAACAGGCCCAAACAGAGATATTTTTCGAATTCGCAATTGAAATTCAATCCGGCCTCTCCCAACTATCACCGCCGTGAAGCAAACCTCCGATATAAACGTCACACGCACTGATGCGCTCCCTGCTCCCCACGAGCTCCTCGAAGAGATCTCTCGAACCGAGGCTCAATCGGAGTTCATAACCCAATCCCGCCAGGACATCCACCGCATCATTTTTGGCGATGATCGGCGTTTCCTTCTAGTGATAGGCCCTTGTTCTATTCATGATGTCGGGGCAGGGCTCGAGTACGGACGAAGACTCGCCGCTCTCAGCGAACAAGTGAAGGACCGAATCTGCCTGGTCATGCGGGTTTACTTCGAAAAACCCCGCACCTCGCTAGGATGGAAGGGGCTTATCATGGATCCTGATCTCGACGAGACCGCCAATATCGACAAGGGCCTTCGTGTCGTGCGCAATTTTCTGAGGGATATCATCGACCTCGGTGTTCCTACAGCCACCGAACTTCTTGACCCTATCACACCCCAGTACATCGCCGACCTGGTCTCCTGGGCAGCCATCGGCGCTCGAACCACAGAATCTCAGACGCATCGTCAAATGGCATCGGGTCTATCCATGCCAGTCGGATTCAAGAACGGGATGGACGGAACCTGCCAAGTCGCGATTAATGCCATAAAGGCGGCTCGAGGAGTCCAAACCTTTCTCGGCATAAACCAGGAAGGACAGGCCTCTGCCGTTACCACCGCAGGCAACCAAAATTGCCACGTGGTTCTCCGAGGCGGAAGCTCTGGCCCGAACTACGACGTCGACAGCGTGGCCAAAACGGCAGCCGACCTTGAAAAGGCGGGCTTGGAAAAAGCGATCATGATCGACTGCAGCCATGGCAACAGCAGCAAGCAGCCAGAAAAACAGCCAGAGGTACTCGATTCGATTATAGAACAAATTAAATCCGGAAACGACTCCATCATCGGAGCCATGATGGAAAGCAATCTTGGGGCGGGAAACCAAAGGTTCCCAGCCCCGGTCGACGCCCTTGAGTACGGCGTATCGATCACCGATGGATGTATCGACTGGACAACGACAGAAGGCTCGGTCCTCAAGGCCTACGAAAACCTGGCGTCTCGATTCGCCACGGCTTAGGATCTGGATCCGCGCTTTCAACTTCCGCAGTTTCACATTCGCCAAATTTATCGCGATAATTAGGATTCTTAAAACCAACTTGAATCCGCTACTTTTTTGGTCGCTTTCACTTACTCGAGTCCATAGGTAAGAAGTCTCCTATGAAACCACCCATTCATGTCGCAGTCACCGGCGCCGCCGGTCAAATCGGATATTCACTGCTCTTTCGCATCGCGTCAGGTCATCTTCTCGGGCCGGATCAGCCCGTCGTTCTCCGGCTCATCGAAATCGAGCCAGGAATGAAAGCTCTGGAGGGAGTTGTGATGGAACTGCAAGACTGCGCCTTTCCCTTGCTAAAGGGAATTGTACCCACCTGCGACTTAAGTGAAGGTTTTGACCAAGCGAGCTGGGCCCTTCTAGTCGGCAGCGTACCACGCAAAGACGGAATGGAACGCAAAGATCTCCTGGGAATCAACGGCCAGATCTTTACCAGCCAAGGGAAGGCCATCCAGGAAAACGCCGCTTCGGATATTCGGACACTCGTGGTGGGCAACCCTTGTAATACCAACTGCCTCATTGCGATGAACAACGCGCCAGACATCCCCAAAGACCGATGGTTCGCCATGACTCGCCTCGACGAGAATCGAGCCAAATCCCAATTGGCGTTGAAAGCAGGAGTAGATGTCGATTCGGTCAAGAATCTAGCCATTTGGGGCAACCATTCTTCGACAATGTATCCTAATTACTTTGACGCAACGATAGATGGGAAGCCCGTTCCCGAGGTTATCACAGACGAAGCCTGGTTTGCTCAAGATTTCATTCCAACCGTCCAACAACGTGGCGCAGCCGTCATTAAGGCTCGCGGTCTATCCTCGGCAGCCTCAGCGGCAAATGCTGCGATCGACACGGTGCGATCCATTACTACTCCAACCGCTTCCGACGACTGCTTCAGCGTGGCCGTGCGCTCGAATGGTGAATATGGCATCGAAAATGGCCTCATCTATTCCTACCCTATGAAAAGCGACGGGCAAAACCTCAGCATTATAGAGAACCTAGAGATCAACGAATTCAGCAGTCAGAAGATCAAAGCGACTGAAGCCGAACTGAGTGAAGAGAAAGCCATGGTCAGCGATTTGCTGCCCTAGTTCGATTTACTCAACTTACTCGCTCCTCTTCAGATTCACCTCTACGGTTGGGAGTTCTTTAAGGTGTACATCGCGCTGTGGATACGGAAATTCAATACCGTTTTCCTTAAACAGGTCCCATATTCTCAAGTAAAACGAGCTTCTTATATTTCCAAGTCCGTCAGTAGGGTCGACAATCCAGCCTCTCATTTCAAAATCAACCGAATTGTCACCAAATCCAGTCAGCCGAGCCGCAGGGACCGGATCTTTCAAAATTCTGACGTCCTCGCCTGCCGCCTGAAGCGCCAGTTCCATGGCTTTGTGAATATCTGAAGTGTAGGACACGCCAAACGGAATCCTGACCCGCACCTTTTGATCGCTGAATGACCAGTTGACCACTTTTTCAGTGATCATCATTTCGTTGGGTATCAGATGTTCGGTACCGTCCCGGGTAATCACCGAAGTGTAGCGCGCGCCCAGTGTATTGATCCATCCATACGTGTTGTCTACTTCGATCACATCGCCTGGTTTGATCGACTTGTCTCCCAGAAGTATCACCCCACTGATCAAGTTGGACACGACCTTCTGGAAGCCAAAACCCAACCCTAGACCAATTGCTCCTCCGAGGACCGCGAAGGCGGAGAGGTCCACTCCAACGGAACTGATCGCAAACATGATCGCTCCCGCCGCGATCAAAACCTTCAGCACTTTAATCGTCAATACCTGCAAGGCAGGCGAAACTTTCTCCATCCGCGTAACCCGCGACTCGGATGTCCTAATAAGCCAGCTAGTAAACGGTATCAGTAGTGAAATCGCAACGACTCCCTTTGCTAAGGTTAGCATGGTAACCCGCGTTACACCAGAGCCGGAAATCGGGAATAGCGCGATACCGTCAAGCCCTTCTCGAATCACACTCCAAATGCCTAGTAAATTCAAGATCAGCACCATGGCTAAAACGAAAAACAGCGTCCTGAAGTAAACCTGCTGCTTGATCGCTCGCGGCAACGCTCCCGACACAAGCATCAGAGTAGCGATGCTCGCAGCTGCTCGCACAAGCAGGTAGTTTTTACTTACCGCAGTTGTCTTGCTGGCGACAGCAACCGCTTGCGATTCGATTGAGCCTGCCTCTTCCTCCAACGTTACGGAGGCCGTTTCGGCCGAGTCGCTCAAGACCGCCGCGTCAACGGAAGGCTCTATTGTGTTCGAATCTAGATAGAGAGAAACCGACCATAAAAGCGCCACTAGCAATAAGCGGAAAAGATTGTCGCTGATCCAATCAACGACCCCCTCGATCCAGTCATCGCGCTCCTCGATCGCTTCAGTAACCTTTTTGAACAGCGGTCGAAGACCAAGAGTAACAGCGAATGAGAGAATAACAGCCCCTGCGATGGCGCTCAATTGGATAAGAAGATCCTCCCCTACAAAGACTTGCGTAAATGTATCCCAGCGAGGTGCCAAATAGTCTGCCCAAATCCCTGAAAACCACTCATTCACATTCGCGGCCAAAAGCAATGAGGAAGAAAACGTCATCCCGGAACTTTACCCGAACCCCATTGACTAATTCAACTTGATTTCTTCGGTCACGCTACTGATAAGTCATTCCTGTTCTTTGATTTGTCACAGTTGCTGTTACGGCATTCGACAGATTGAATCCATAAGGCCATAGGAGAATTCTAATTTTTCTGCCTGATCCAATTTTTTAAATTAAGCCTTAAACCTTAATTTTGGGGGGTGTTCCGGATTCGACCTTTTGTTGGAGCGTCTGGCTGCATGTCGAGGATGATGGTTGGCCTCGCAAAAATATCCATCACACACATAAATGGCACACATGAAGAAATGCCTCTAGCTGCATAAAGGCAGCTACGTCCCCTCTTTTGATACTCGCTAGATTGAGGGGGCGACGACTAGCGAGCATAGTTTGGGCGGTTGTCTGTTGCGCCCAAGCCGTACTTCATCAGCGGGCTGGCTTATCCAAGCAGCGCGGTTTCGTCGCGGCTAGATCGGCGAGATTAAAAACGAGAACAAACATGTAGACGCCTTTCGTGAAG
>CALDFV010000071.1 GCA_937942145.1 uncultured Opitutaceae bacterium | reverse complement strand
CCCTCACCCCGTCCTTTTTGATACGGAAAATCTTGTCGCTTATCGATACCGTGCCGCTGATGATTTTGCCAATGGCGACACGCCCGACGTAGTTGTCCCAGTCTATATTGCTGACCAGCATCCGGAATTCCCCCTCGGGGTCAGCCTCTGGGGCTGGGATTTCTGAAAGAACCGTTTCAAAAAGCGGGGTCATGTCCTCTTGTTTATCTTCAAGATTCTTGACCATGAAGCCGTTTTTGGCAGAGCCGTAGAGGAAGGGGGCGTTGAATTGGTCTTCGTCTGCGTCAAGCTCGAGAAAGAGCTCCAGCACCAGGTCGTGAACGCGCTCAGGATCCGCGAATTCCCGATCGATTTTGTTTACGACGACAATTGGCTTGAGTCCGTGAGCCAAGGCTTTGCGAAGCACAAATCGAGTCTGGGCCTGAGGTCCGTCTTTGGCGTCTACCAAAAGCAGTACGCCATCCACCATTTTCATAACCCGCTCAACTTCTCCGCCGAAATCGGCGTGTCCGGGAGTGTCGACGATGTTGATGGTCTTTCCTTCCCAGTGGACGGAAGTGTTTTTGGCTTTAATCGTGATCCCTTTCTCCCGCTCCAGGTCCATCGAGTCCATAGCCCTTTCCTCCGCTTTCTGATTCTCGCGGTAAATGCCGCCCTCCTGCATCAGGCAATCGACTAAAGTCGTTTTGCCGTGGTCGACGTGAGCGATGATCGCGATGTTGCGAATGTCTTGGTTCTGTTTCATTTCGATAGTCCCGGAAATCTGAAAAGCGATGGGTCATGGCGCTTCGTATGCCCATTGGCAAGCGGATTGATGGGCAGGATCGTCTATTTACAGGAATAAAGTAGACTGATTTTACGCTAGCGTGTTTTTACACTTTTGTTGGACTTCATCCAATGAGCCTTCCCATTGCGGAAATAGAAGTAGAGTTTCTGAAAGCATTCCGCGACCAGAACCGCATAATATTAGAGGCGCCCACGGGCTCGGGGAAATCGACTCAGATACCGCAAATGCTTCACCGAGCGGGCTTTCTGAATGAAGGTGAGCTGGTTGTTCTGCAGCCGCGAAGGATAGCAGCTCGCATGCTAGCCCGTCGTGTTGCTTTTGAAATGGGGGAAAATCTGGGAGGCCTTGTTGGCTACCAAGTCCGAAACGAGAATGTGAGCTCTCGCCAAACGAGAATTCGATTTGTCACGGAGGGTATCCTGCTGCGTCGCTTTATCAATGACCCAGAGCTTAGGGGAGTCGTGGGGATTGTTTTCGACGAGTTTCATGAAAGAAGCCTACACGGGGATTTGACGCTAGCCCGGGCCAATATGCTGCAGCGGAGCCTTAGACCGGATCTTAAGATGGTCGTAATGTCGGCCACGCTCGATTCGAGTAGACTGGAAGAGTATCTGGATCCCTGCGAGATCGTGAGATCGAGCGGACGCGTTTTCCCCGTCGAAGTTTCGCACATAGATGAGAGGACCGTTCAGTCCAAAGCTCCCATATGGGATTTGGCGGCTCGTTCCGTCGCAAACGCGGTGAAAGAGGAAAGAGAAGGGCATGTCTTAGTATTTATGCCGGGAGCGTTCGAGATTGGTCGAACGATTCGGTCGTTGGGAGAACGCCTTTCGGCGACAGAGTTTAAATTGCTTCCGCTGCATAGTGAGCTCAGTCCGAGAGAGCAAGACGCGGCGATTGACGCCTGCGATCGTCGGAAAGTGATTGTTTCGACCAACGTAGCGGAGACCTCGCTCACGATAGACGATATCCGATTAGTGGTCGATAGCGGTCAGGCCAGGATCGCCCGCTACGATCCCCAAAGGGGTATCAACACGTTGTGGATTGAGAAAATTAGTCACGCGTCTGCTAAACAGCGAATGGGGCGGGCGGGACGCACCGCTCCGGGGAAATGCGTTCGGCTTTGGTCTGAGAGGGATCATACACAGCGTGCCGAGTTTGATTTGCCCGAGATTCAGCGGATGGATCTGGCTGAGTCGCTCCTAGCCATGCTTGCTACAGGTATAGAAAACTTGGATACTTTTTCGTGGTTTGAGTCGCCTTCTGAAAGTCGGATGATCGAGGCTCGCGAATTGCTGCTTATGTTGAATGCCATAGACGAGCAGGGAAGGCTCACTAGGAAAGGGAGTAAAATGAGCGAGTTTCCGCTCCATCCACGTTATGGAGCTATGATGCTCGCGGCGGATCATTACAGCTGTGTTCAGGAAATGTCTCTCGCAGCGGCCATTGCCCAGTCAAAAGGGGTTCTCCTGCGAAACGTGGACGGGTCGGTTCAGGCCCGAAGAGAACAGATTCTTGGGGACTGCTCAAACAGCGACCTGATCGCTCACATGAGGGCGTGGAGTGGAGCCAAAACCAAGGGCTTTAGTCTGGGATACTGCAAGGACTTGGGGATTCATGCCCAGACAGCGCGTCAGGTCGAGAAAGGTGCGGAGCAGATTTCCAGAAATGCCCAATATGCGGATCTTTCTCTTGTCCAGGAGGTTCCGGCCGCTGAAGAGGTGGTTGTCAAGTGCTTGCTGACGGGATTTCCGGATCGAGTTTGCAAACGATTGGATCGTGGGACTTTGAGAGCGGAAATGACGGGAGGGTTAAGAGGAATGCTTGCCCGTGAGAGCGCTGCCAGGGACGCGGACTTGTTTATTGCCTGCGAGATAAATGAAATCGGAAGACAGAGCGGAGAGGTGAGCACTGTGCTGAATCTCTGTTCACGCATAGAACGCGAGTGGCTGGATGAATTGTTCCCCACTAGATTCCAGTCGGGCTCGGAAACGGTGTTTGATGAAAAGCAGAAGCGTGTAGTCGAGCGGACGTTTGTACGTTACCGTGATCTGATAATTGAGAGTAAGGAAAATTTAGATGTGGATCTAGGCAAGGCGGCTCGCGAGCTTGCAAAGGTAATCGGAAGTGGAAAAGCGAAACTAGACAAGTGGGATGCGGAAGTAGAGTCCTATCTTGAACGAGTCCGCTTTGTGGCGTCACATTTTACTGAATACGAGATTGATGAATTTGATGAAGAGGTCAAAGGCTTGCTGATTGAGCAGTGCTGCTATGGGGCTAAGAGTGTTAGAGACTTAAACCGTCAGAAAGTGCTTTCAGTGGTTAAAAGTTGGTTTGGCACTGAGGTGGATAGCGTGGTTGAGCAGGAAGCTCCCCTTCGAATTAAGATGGAAAATGGAAAAACGGGCCGGTTGCGGTATGAGTCGGGTGTTTCCGTGCTCTCCGCAAAGATCCAGGAGCTCTACGACTTGAAGCAAGTGCCTAAGATGTGCCAGGGACGGTGCTCACCCAAGCTAGAGATATTGGCGCCGAATATGAGACCGGTTCAGCTGACGGATGATTTGGAAGCGTTTTGGACGACATCTTACCCGAGCATCAAAAAGGAGCTCCTTGGCAGGTATCCAAAGCACGAGTGGCGATAGTCAGGGAGAATTCCCAGGTGATCGGGTTTCCTCCCGAGACGAGTCATTCCTAACCTCAGGGCTGGATCCGACTTGTCTCTGCGAACAACAACGGGAGCGGCGGTGGTGGGAGATGGCAGATTCGAACTGCCGACCTCTTGCATGTCAAGCAAGCGCTCTAACCAACTGAGCTAATCCCCCGATAGGCCGTGGATGATGTCTCAAAGGCCCTAATTCCACAGAGCGGAAGAACGTTGTTTAGACATATATGGGGGGCAAGAACAATTTTCGTTTTCTTTGTTAGTGAAACCCTCCTTACTTTGTGGGTTTTAACTTACCAATGCTGCAGTATCTCAATATTTCGAATCTCGCCTTGCTGGAAAAGGCCTCCATTGAATTCGATTCTGGATTTACCGTTGTAACGGGTGAGACCGGGGCCGGAAAGAGCGTCTTTTTAGGGGCGTTAAGTCTGCTGTCTGGATCTCGGTTGGACAAATCGATCATCCGGTCTGGCTCCGAGATTTGTGAAGTGGAGGCTGCCCTGTATTTCGAAGATTCAACCGAGTTGGATGTGGTCCTAAAGGAACTAGGCCTGCCCCCGTGTGAAGAAGGGACGCTCTTGCTAAGACGAAGTTTGCATGTTTCCAAGCCGTCAAAGATCTCGATAAACGGCAGCCTGGCTACCTTAGCCAATCTGCAGGCGCTGGGTTCCCGCTGGATTGATTTCCACGGACCGGGCGAACCTCAGAGACTTCTGAAAAGCGAATGCCAGCTCGAAATGATCGATTTGTATGCTCAGCTGGAAGATGAAGCGGCTGCCTACGAGAAGGCGTATGAGGAATGGAAAGAAACACTTAGGGAAATTGACCGACTGAGGAGTTCAACTCAGTTGTCAGCGGATCAAATTGATTTCCTGAAAATGCAAATCCAGCGGATCGATGCTCTTGAATTGTCTAAAGAGTCGGTCGAGCAACTGGAAACGGATTTCAATCGAGTATCGAGTAGCCAAGACTTGTTGGAACTGACGAGTGAACTTGCGAACGGTTTGACGGGTGATGACGGTGCCCTGTCGATCATGGGTCAATTGACTCGCTCTGCTAACCAGGCGTCAGAAATGGATCCGAGTTTAGGCGAATTAGCCAGCCGCCTTGAAAACCTGATTTTAGAAATCCAAGAGCTGGGAGCTGAGTATGAAATGGTGGGAGCGTCCCTGAATTTCGAGCCGGAGTTTGCTCAAGAAGTGCAGACGCGAATGGTCGAATGGCAGGAACTGCGTCGAAAGTATGGGCGCGAGGTTTCTGATATTTTGGAGGCGAGGGATGAGATGGCGGGGAAGATTGGGTCGCAAGGCGATATCGAAGGTTCGCTGAAACGGCTTAACGATGAGGCGGACAACCAGGAAGCAGCGCTCAAAAAGAAAGCAGCGGGACTAACTAAAAAGCGCAAAAAAGCAGGTGAGGGGTTGGCTCGAAAAGCGGAGGCAGTTTTGCTGGAGCTGGGTTTCAAGAAAGGAAAATGCGGACTCCAGATGGTCCGTCAGTCAGATTTAAAGCGGTATGGGGACGCCTTGCCGGAGTTGCAGTTCTCGCCCAATGTGGGTGAGCCGCTTCGACCGCTGAATAAGGTGGCCTCCAGTGGAGAGTTAGCCCGGGTGATGTTGGCGTTGAAAACGCTTCTCGCGGATGTCGACGAAATTCCGGTTCTTGTATTCGACGAAGTAGATGCGAATGTAGGGGGAGAGATCGGCCGTACGGTTGGGAAACGGCTAAAAGGTATCGGAGGATCCCATCAGGTGATTTGTATCACGCACTTGCCGCAGGTGGCTTCACTGGGGGATACGCACTTTACGGTTGAGAAGGACCAAAGTGGAGATCGGGCTCGCGTAAGTATCGAAAAACTGGATGCCGATGACGAATCCCGCGTCACGGAGCTGGCTCGGATGCTTGGAGACCGGTCGGCGGAGAGTGCGCGGTCTCATGCTCGCGACCTTTTAGCGGAAAACGTGGAGTCGTCGGCCTAGGCGTTTATGGAGATAAAGGGAGTGAATGCGCTTGTCACGGGTGCGAGCAGTGGAATCGGCAAGGCAATTGCGATTAAACTTGTGGAGAACGGGGCCCAAGTTTGGGGAACTTCTCGAGAGCCAGGGCGCATGGAATGGCCGACAGGCGTTCGGCCTCTGAAGCTCAGCCTTGATCGTCCGGATTGTGTAGATGAGGCTTGGGAATCGCAATCCATGGATTTGATCGGCTTTGATATCATCGTCAACAATGCGGGATATGGCGCTTTCGGTAGATACGTGGAAGTGCCCTTCGAAGTTTGGGAGAAGCAGGTTCAGGCTCTTTTGACGGGAACGATGAAACTTTGTCGGCTCGCGCTCCCAGGCTTGATTGAAAGAAGGGGCTGCCTGGTCAATGTTTCATCAATCGCTGCGGATTTCCCTGTGCCCTTTATGAGCGCGTACAACGTGTCGAAAGCGGGTTTGTCCGCCTTTACTGAAAGCGTAATCATCGAAACGAATTCGAGTGGTATGAGGACCATCGATTTTCGTCCGGGAGACATAAAAACGGGCTTTAACCGTAATATGGTGAGAAATTTAGGTAAAAATGCAAATGAGGGTTGCATGGGCAAGGTTTGGAGGAGAATAGAAGATCGCATTTCAAAGTCGCCTGAGCCTATGATGGTGGCCAAGAAACTCATAAAATGCATTCAGCGAGACAAATCGGGCACGATACGAGCTGGGACCTTTTTCCAGGCCGCCTTGGCTCCGTTGCTGTCCCGGTTGGTGACCCGAAATCTCGTGAGGTCCGGAAACATTGCGTATTACACGAAGTAGAAGGGGGTGTAGACCATGGCGACTGTTAGAATTCTCGTTCTGACTTCGAGTACGGGAGGAGGCCACGACGCTCGAGCGATCGCGTTCCGGAGATGGGTACGCAAGATCTATGGATGGGAGGTTGAAGTTCGTGTCGAGAGCATGCTGGAGGATTCCTCTCGAATTGGCCGATTTGGAGTGGGGTTTTATAACTTCATACAAAAGCATATGCCCTGGCTGCATCACCCCTATTACCTTTTAGTGGAGGGATTGAGCTACTTGAACCGTTCGAAGGTTACGCTTGGGAGAAAGTACTATGCTGAGGTCATCAATAATTTACGCCCGCATTTGGTATTCAGTGTGCATGACTGTTTAAATAGGGGCTACTTTCAAGTTGCTCGCGAAATTCTAGGAAAGGAAAACGTTCGGTGCGCGACTTATTGTTCAGAGTTTTCGGGAGGTTATGGATACAGTCGGAACTGGGTAGAGCCGAGCGTGGACTTGTACATTTCGAGAACGAAAACGGCTAAGGATTTCGCGGTTTCGAGATTCAATCTAGATCCGGGCAAAATTATCGTCCGAGGCCATTTCCTCATTCCTCGAATTTATGAAGAGCGTCTATCCGCGTACGAGCGACATCGTTTTATTACGGAGCGATTGGGATTGAGAGCGGATAGGAAAATAATCTTCCTGGCTACGGGTGGAACGGGCGCTAACAACCACCTAGCCTTGTTGCCGACCATCAAGAAGTATTCGGAGACCTATCAGGTCCTTGTGGTATGTGGCCGGAATAACGAAGCGTTCATGAAAGTGCGGCAATGGAAGCAAAACAACCCGGACATAAGTTGCCATGTCGAAGGATATTGTAACGAAATGCATTTATTCATGCAAGTGAGCGACCTAGTGGTTACTAGAGGAGGAACGACAACCTGCTCAGAAGCCTTGCACTACAAGTGCCCGATTATTTTCAACGGGATCGGTGGAGTGATGCCCCAGGAAAAGCTGACTGTAAAATATTTCCTTCAAGACGACGCGGCAGAGATAATCAGTAACTCCAGTGATCTGGAAAAATTGCTCATGAACTGGAGCCGGTTTCCAAACCGTTTCAGCCAACTCAAGAATCGTTTCAAGAGAATGCGTTTTAAAGACCGTCCGTCAGAGGCGATTTATGATTTGGTCGATCTTGCGCATGAAGCATTGCCCGTAGGAGAAGTTCCGCTTCTGAAGATTGTGGGCGAATAATTCATTTATTCGGGTCGAATGCGTATCCTATATGTGACGACGACTTTCCCCGTCTACTCTGAGACCTTTTTGCAGAGGGAGGTTCGCGCTTTGAAGGAATTGGGAGCGGACTTGCGTATCGTATCTCTTCATGGAGGGGACTCCGAATTTGAAGGAGTTGAGATCGACCGATTTAGTAAATGGGAGTTGATGAAGCTCTTTTGGCTGCTTCCTTGGCTAATCCTCTCTCGTTTCGAATTGTTCCGGAAATATCTGAGTGATCTTTTTGGGGCAAAACCCAGCTATTGGCTCAATTTCTGGGAAAACATGCTAGGGCTGGGAGCGGCCATCGTCAGAGAGTCTTCACTACGAGAGGAGAAACCCGAAATAATTCATTGTGTCTGGTCAAGTGCTCCAGCGGCTTTTGGGTGGCTTGAGTCACGGCTTGTCTCAGTTCCATTTTCGATGGGAGCCCATGCTTATGATGTATTTGAGAAAGGGGGCGACTGGCTTTTGCAGTCAAAAGCCCGTGATGCTTCATTCATCCATACATCTACAAATTCAGCGGCTATGGTGCTCAAGAATCACGTATCGAGTAACAAGGTGCATCTAATTAGAAGAGGGATGAACCGGTTTCCTGAATTCAAGCGGCTCAGAATGAACCGGCATGCTTTGAGGATCGTTTGCGTCGCAAGACTAGTGGAGAAAAAGGGATTTCCATTCCAACTGGCGATCTATGAAGCCTTGCGATCCGCGGGAATTAAATTTGAGGCAAGAATAATTGGGGAGGGAGAGATCAGAAAATCAATCCAGTCGGGGATTTGCGAGCGAGGCCTTGGGGATCGTGTTACTTTGAAAGGGAGGCTCTCTTTGGAGGAAACGCTTCAGAATGTGGGCTGGGCAGACATTTTGATTCACACCGGAATCATCGCCCGCAATGGGGACAGGGATGGGCTTCCTAATGTCATTCCTGAGGCGATGGCGTCGGGCACCGTTGTTTTGGGCTCCCCCGTATCCGGAGTAGTGGAGGCGATTGCTGACGGCGAAACTGGATTCCTTTGTGACGTAGAGAATGCGAGTGCTTGGGTGGACCGGTGTCGCCGTATCCAATTGGATGATGGTTTGTGTGAGACGTTAAGACTGAATGCTCGGAACTGGGCTGAGCGTGAGTTTCTCGCCTCACGTAATTCCGGTCGTTTGCTTCAATTGCTCGTCCAGCACTCGAGTTCGTAAGGGAATGAAAATGGCTTCTTAATTTCTTGAGATTTCTTCATCATTGAATACATAGATTAACATTCGATTTGATGATTAAGGGCAGAATTCTTTATGATGTTACAAAGGCATCTAGGCAGCGTCAGAAGTCTGGAATCGCAAGAGTTTCGAGCTGTCTGAGGCGGGAGTTTAAAGCGTTGCTTGGAGATTCGCTGGTAGAAGTGGTTTGGGATGAGAAAAACGAAGCTTTTAGGCGTCGTGACAAATCGACCGATCTTCAATTGGACGCAAATGATGTATTGCTGACTTGTGAATTATTTTGTGAGTACGAGCGCAGGGGAATCGAGCGCTTCCTGGAAGAATGTCCTTGTTTGTCGTATGCCATATTTCATGACGCGATTCCGCTGCAACATCCAGAGTTCACTTGGCCGCACAGTGTTCAAAGGCATCCGAGCTATATGAAAATGCTAGCCCTTTTCTCGGGTGTTTTTGCGGTGTCCAGTCACAGCGCAATTCTTTTGGAGGAATATTGGGAGTGGCTTGATCTAAAGGAAACGCCTTCGGTGAGATCCATTCAGCTCGGAGCAGATGGGGTATTCAAAGAGCCGTCAAATCCGAAACAGGAAAACAATGATCGTATTCAATTATTAACGCTAGCTATTCTTGAGAAAAGGAAAGGTCAGGATCTAGCCTTCGAGGCAGCAAAAAAAATATGGGACGATGGTATGGATTTCGACTACCATTTTGTGGGTCGAACCAATCCTTATTTCGGAAAAGAAATCGAACGAAGTCTTAGAAAGTCTGCAAAACGCGGTTACGCAGTTCAATTGCATGGCCAATTGAAGGATGAAGAACTGAGGGATCTCTTTGCAAAGACTGATTTGGTCGTATTGCCCTCGCTTGCGGAAGGGTGTGGACTTCCCGTGCTGGAAGCCTTGTGGAAGGGGGTGCCTACTTTGAGTAGCTCTCTCCATTCCGTCCGCGAAAATGCCCGCTTTGGAGGATGCCAGCTGTTTGAAACCGGCGATTTTGGGGCCCTCACTTCTGGCCTTCGCGAGTTGATTTCAGATCGAGAGAAATTGAGAGATCTCACGAATAGTATCCAGACCGACATGCTTCCACGATGGAATCATACGGTCACGGATATTGTAGATCATATCGTAACAGAGGGTGGTCTCTAGTTTTTTACCGTAGAAGCTACATTCTACTTACAGCGTAGCGTATCGCGTTCTCGATGATTTCAAAATCCTCTTCCGTATGCCTGGCTGAAATTGCGGTGCGAACTAAATCCTTGCCCGGGGGGACGCCGGGAGCGGTTGCGAAAATGGCGAAGACCCCTTTTTCTCGGAGGTTTTTCCAGAAATGGTAGGCTTTTTCTCTATCCCCAATGATGATAGGGATTGCTGGAGTTTCGCTGTCCCATGTGTCGAGTTTCAGATCGTCGAGGAAAGCCTTGTAGCGCTTCGTGTTCGCCCAAAGCCTTTCGAGCCACTCCGGTTCTGTATCCATAACGTCGAGAGCCGCCATGGCACAAGCGCTTTGGCAGGGTGAGAGGGCTGCGCTGAAAATCACTTGTTTTGAATGTGTCCTCAGATAATCAATCGAAGCTGCGTCTCCAGCAATAAATCCTCCGGTACTGCCGAGTGACTTGGAAAGGCTCCCCGTAATGATATCAACCTGGTCGGTAAGGCCAAAATGATTTGCTGTACCCTTTCCTTGTTTTCCCAATACACCGATCCCATGGGCGTCGTCCATGACCGTGAAGCAATTGAAATCCTGAGCGATGGATGTGAATTCTGGTAGATTGCAGATATGCCCTTCCATCGAGTAAATCCCCTCAATCGCTATTATTTTAGCTACATTTGGGTCTAGCTGCTCAAGGAGAGATCTCAGGTGGTCGGGGTTGTTGTGGCTAAACCGCTCAACATCTGCCATTGAAAGTCGAATACCATCCCACACGCTGGAGTGCATGTTTTTGTCAACTAGCACTGCGTCACCCCTCCTGGCAAAGCCGGTTATGGACGACATGCATGACAAGTATCCAGCCGATGTGACGTGGCAGGCCTCTTTCCCTAGAAATGCGGCGAGGCGTTCTTCCAGCTCTACATGAAAGGCTCTACCGCCATTTGCGGATCGGGCGCCCATTGTACCACCACCCCATTTTTCGAGAGCTTTTCTTCCGGCTTCGATGACTTTCGGATGATCGTA
>CALDFV010000070.1 GCA_937942145.1 uncultured Opitutaceae bacterium | reverse complement strand
GCCCATCCAAGAAATACCTTTGGGCGCCCGGAGATCGCCCGCTACCCATTGCCAATTCATCTATCATCCTAATATATATGTTCCCCCTTTTTAGCCGCTGCATGAGCTTCACGCGTATCGAGCGGAATCCCGGGATCGTTCTGTTCGTGCATCCAGTGATCGAGCTCGCGGCTCAAAGTGGCCTTGATTTTCGCGTACCGGGGATCACCAGCCAGATCCACCATTTCGTACGGGTCTTCCGAGGTACGATAGAGTTGTTCCGCGGGGCGCTTCATGTATCGTTTCACAATGCGTTCCGCTTCCTCAGTCTGGCCACTTTCAAAAACCCAGGTACTCCAGTAAGGATTATTGAGGGCCCCATCCCCACGCGTACCCATGAGGTGTTTTTCGATATAGATTTCATCCGGGCTAAGATTCCGAATAAAGCGGAACTCTCCATTGGTAACCGTGCGGATCGGGTACGCGGGACCTTCCGGGATGTTATTGTGGATCCCATAGGCAAAATCTCGGTGCGGTTTCGTCTCGTCCATGAGCGCTTCGCGAAAACTAGTTCCGTCGAATTCAAAATCGGCTGGATCGCCTCCCGCCAGATCCACCAGCGTCGGGGCGAAATCAGCATACTGCACGATAGCGTCCGTTCGCTTCCCAGACGGTACGCGTCCTGGCCAGCGAGCGATGAGAGCAGTATGGACTCCATTGTCCCAGTTGGTCCACTTGCAGCCGGGAAACTGAGATCCCTGTTCCGAAGTAAAAAGAACGAGCGTATCCTTCGCCTTTCCTGTCGCCTTCAGCGTATCCATTATCTCCCCGACCTGCTGATCCATGTAAGTGATCTCGGCCAGATAACGAGCAAAGGCGTCGCGGGTTACTTCCGTATCCACCAAATAAGGAGGCAGGTCTATTTGATCGTCCGGATACTGGGAACGGTCTCCCATAACCCAAGGCACATGGGGCTCAACCAGAGCGACCACGAGGCAGAAGGGTTCGTCGCCCTCCTTCGCCATAAAGCGCTTGATGGCACCGAGGTCATGGGCCTGAGTCGGGGCTCGCACACAACTGGGGTCAAAGCCTTCCACCTTTTCAAACGGAAAAGCGGACTTCGGGGTCACATGCACCTTTCCGGAAAGCCCCACCCGATAACCAAGCGAACCTAGGTAGTGAGGGAGGCTCTTCGTGTCAGGCCGGCTTCCCGAGTGGTTCCAAGCCGCCCCATTGCGCATCGGATGCTGGCCTGAGTACATTTCGGATCGGCAAGGCTGGCACATTGCCTCGCTGAGATAAGCGTGATTGAAAAGGAGGCCCTCGCCGGCGAGCTGGTCGATGTGAGGCGTCTTTGCGTTTCGGCCTCCGTAGAGGGGAAGATCGTTGTGGGTGCAGTCGTCTGCGATCACGATCAACACATTCGGCTGCTCGGCTGCATTGAGCAAAACGTCCGTTACGGAAAGGGTCAGAATCGAGCACAGCACGCGAGTCGCTCGGAAAACTAGTCGGGTATTCATAACTGGGGCAACGCTGAACGATTTACAATTCAGCCATCGGACGAGATATTCCCATAGACTCTCCTCAACTGGAAGTCTTTTCAGTTCCTTCAAGATTATCAATTTCACCAAAGATCGTTGATCGCTTTCATTTTTAGATTTCCACCCACCTTCTTTACTCTAATTCATTAAACAACGGTTTGAGTAAAAGTAGGACAGGCTTCCAGCCTGTTTACACAGGCAAGATGCCTATGCTACGCTTGATTTTCAAACCGTTGCCCCGTTCGATTTATTTCATTGCGGCAAAACGACCTTCACGGCATACATTCGACATGCCCGACAAGGACGCGCTATGGATTTCCAATCACGCCGAACTTAGATTAACGGCGACTCCGGTCCTTTACCATTGCGAGCCGATCTGGAGCTGGAAAACCAGTTCCCTGCCCGATCATGCCATTTGGGGTGTCCTCGACGGGTCGGGCACACTGACACACAACGGCGCAAGCTATGGCTTGAACCCGGGAATCTGCTTTCTTTTCAGTCCAAATGATCAAATCGAAGCAGAGCAAAAACCATTGGATCCCCTTTCACTATTTGTGGCTCGATTTGAAATACTGAATACTGAAGGCGAGCCCATACCGGCACAAGAGCTCACGGTACCCACAGGTCCGATCCAAACATCCAACCCCACTACTCTCAAAGCGATAGCGAATCTGGCTCTTGCCTGGGACGCAGAGAACGATATTGAAAAACGAATACAGGATCACGCGCTACGCATGCTGCTACTCCTGATTGCGGATGCGTCGAGTGCATCTTATGATGAACGGATCGCCCAAGCCTCCTCACTTATCGATTCAGACCTCGCCAGAAAATGGACCTTGGAAGAGATTAGCTCCAAGTCCGGACTCTCGCCCTCACAGTTCAGCCGCCTCTTCACCAAGCATTTTGGGGAGCCACCTATTCAGAACCTCATTCACCGCCGCATGAAAGAGGCCAAGCGACTGGTACTTGAAACCAGCCTCTCAATCGGAGAAATCTGCGCAGCAGTCGGCTACGAGAACCAAAGCTTTTTCGAGCGGCAATTTCTCAAACATGTCGGGTTCGATGCCGAGGCGCTGAGACGCAATCGGGCTATTTGAGGTATTTTTTCCTTCGTTTCAAGGTAGCGGGTGATCGCCGAGCACCCACAAAAAGTAGAACAGGCAGGATGCCTGTCTCGGTAAATAGGCAACAGGCAGGATGCCTGTTCTACTTTTCGGAGATCGCCCGCTACCTGATTCTGGAAGTCGTTGACTGAGAGAAACGGAATCTTTGAGCGCGGTAAAGGAGTTGCCTACAAGTGGCCACAACCGTCTTGAACACTTGTTGAAGCGATTTTCCTCAGATGCTTATTTGACACTCCTAATTCGGGTGCCTATAGCCTCCGGTCGATGCAAAAAAGCGCAGTACTGCTCGTAAATCTGGGATCCCCCAATTCAACTTCCGTCTCAGACGTTCGCTCTTACCTGAGGGAATTTTTGTCCGATGACCGGATTCTCGACACTGCAAAGCCGATCCAGCAGTTTGTTCTCAACTGCTTCATACTGCCTACTCGGCCCAAACGATCGGCCGAAGCCTACAAGAAAGTTTGGACGGATCAGGGGTCTCCTTTGATCGTTACCAGCAAAAATGTACAAGCGTTACTCCAGGAGCGAATTGACGACCACGTCGAGTTGGCCATGCGCTACGGCAGCCCGTCAATCCCTTCCGCCATCAGCAACCTGAAGGCAAAGGGCATCAATAAACTGCTTCTGGTCCCTCTCTACCCCCATTACGCCATGTCGAGTTATGAGACAGTCGTCGTTAGGGTCATGGAGGAAATCGCAGAGCAAATGCCCGATATTGAAGTAGAGACGGTTCAACCTTTCTACAACGATCCAGACTACATCGAGGCGCTCTATCAATCTGCCAAACCCTACTTGGAAACCGAGTTTGACCATCTGCTCTTTTCCTACCACGGAATCCCCGCTCGCCACTTGTCTAAAGCAGACTCCTCAAAAGGGCATTGCCGGATCGTCAAAGACTGCTGCTCCACTTGCAGCCCTGCGCACGCTACTTGCTACAAAGCCCAAACCCTGGCGACTACCAACGCCTTAGTCGCTAGAGCGGGCCTCGCCCCTGAACAATACTCGATCTCCTTCCAATCAAGACTGGGACGCGAACCCTGGCTGGAACCCTACACCGACTTTGTAATCCCTCAACTCGTGGAAAAGGGGAAAAAACGCGTGCTGGTCATGATGCCCGCTTTTGTTTCGGACTGCCTCGAGACCCTCGAAGAAATAGCCATGGAGGGTAAAGAGCAATTTCTGGAAGCCGGGGGTGAGTCATTCGTCGCCATCCCTTGCTTGAACGAGCACCCTGCCTGGATTGACTTTCTGGCGAAACGGGCCAGAGCCTGCGCTACCGCATAGCGTAGGTGGTAAAGCGGGACTGGGCTAGCCCAGCCTACTCCACAATGGAATCCGCCACTCCCTGCCGGCGATGCCGTCATCTAAGGTGACGATTCACTAAGCAAAATCATCCGAGGGCAATACCAGCCGCAGCGATTGCGGACGAGATACAATATCAATTCCGCTCCTGCACCTGAGGATTTCTCCATCGACATGAAAGAAGGTGGGATGATTTAACTTGATTCGCATGGACTCCTCACAAAACGCCTCAACTTTTTTACTGGTGTAGATTGATTTCGAGAACATTCGCCAGATCAAAACCAAAGCCCCAACAAAACCAGGATATTGAATGACGATGCAATTAAATTCCCCGTCTTTCAAGGACGCGTCGGGAGCGATGTATGCATTGTTTCCATACTGTGAAGAATTTGCGATTGCGATCAAATAGGCATCGACTTTTTTGGTTTCGCCCTCTCGCACCAGCGTATACTCAGAGGAACGATAATAAAATAGAGTATCCCACCCTTCTTTCAAGTACCTCAAAAAACCGCGTCCTTTAGATTCGTTAAACCGGTTCCCAATTTCCGCATCCAGACCAATGCCCATAACATTGAAAAACGGATGTCCATTTGCCTCCGCCGTATCGATACTGGCAACCCGTTCACCGACAGACACCTCGAGCGCTTCTTCAAAACGCAACGGAAGGTTCAAATGGCGGGCTAGCCCGTTGCCCGAACCCATGGGGACTAAGCCCAAGGGCACCTTCGTGCCAACCAGTACTTTCGCTATTTCGTTTAAGGTGCCGTCACCGCCCACACTTACAATTCGTTCTACACCCTGCTCAAGAGCCTGCCGTGCGATTTCTGAAGCGTGACCGGCTCGCTCCGTCAAAACAGCCTGAGCATTCAGGCCCCTTTTTCTGATGAATGCATCAACCTTTTCCTTTCGAATGGGGCCCTTTCCCCGCTTCCCGGAATTGGGGTTGATAATAAATACGATCTCAGGCTCCATGATCTTCTTGGCTATACGACCTTGGCGTACCTTTTTCTATCACCTTTTTTCACCGTCGTCAGCGATTGTTGAAAGTCTTCGACCACTCGGCTCCAGCTAACATCCAAAGCCGTCTTTCGAGCTGCCGCACGGACCTTAGTCAGCCCATCCAGTGGCAGACCCATTAGATCCACCGTTTGAATCCGAAAATCCTCCGATTCTCCAAAGGGTACTAAATAGCCATTCACAACCGGCTCTATCAACTCGCGTCCAGCGGCATAGTCATAAGTAACGACCGCGAGCCCAGATGACATTGCTTCAGTCACCACATTGCCAAACGTCTCCGTTACACTGGGAAACAGAAATACGTCGCTTGATGCATAGTGCCGAACAAGGTCTTCCCCTTTTCTCATGCCAGCGAAAACGATATCCGGATACACTCGCTCCAATCGCTGTTTCTCGGGCCCATCGCCAACGATCACCATCAAAGCATTCGACCGCTTCTCCCTTGCCAACAGATAGGACTGGACTGCGAGATCAATATTCTTCTCGCTAGCCACACGTCCTACATAGGTGAATACACAATCGTTTTCTTTCGCGCCCCATTCAGATCTCAATTGAAAATCTCGTCGTTCAGGTGTATCGGGCTCCGTGTCCACTCCCCTGGAAAGAAATCCTGTATTCTTAAAGCCAAGGCTCTTCAGCTCGTTCGCCATCTGCTTGGTAGGCGACAAAGTACAGCCACACGAATTGTGGGCAATACGGAGAAACACCAAAATGAAATCACGAATCAACCCGATGTTGTAATGCCCCGTGTATTGGTGAAAATTCGTATGATAGGTAGAGGAAGCGAGGATCCCCAATATGCTAGCCACCCACAAAGCAGTCAGACCTAGAGGACCTTCGGTAGCGACATGAATGATATCAGGAGGGTTGCG
>CALDFV010000069.1 GCA_937942145.1 uncultured Opitutaceae bacterium | reverse complement strand
TCAAAGAGGCGACCACTTACCTAGGTAGGTAGAATCGAACTGGATCCCTTCCTCCCCACCCATGCCAGCGATTAAGCCGAGCAGTATTCGCGATCTCAAAGATCGGATTGGAATCTTCGATGTAGTTTCCCGTGAAGTAACGCTCAAAAGAGCAGGTTCCAACTACAAGGGACTCAGCCCTTTCACCAACGAGAAGACACCTTCGTTTTTCATCTCGCCCGACAAAGGGATTTACAAGTGCTTTTCCACTGGAAATGCCGGTGACATCATAAGCTTTGTCATGGAAACCGAGCGCCTCAACTTTGTGGAAGCAGTGGAGGAGCTCGCTAAGCGATTCAGCATTGAACTTGAATACGAAGAAGGTGGCAGGCCTCGCGAAGACCGGTCCTTGAGACAGGAACTCTTCGAACTGCACGAATTTATCGCGAGCTACTACCATGAAGCCTTCCATGCAGGCGACGAAGGCGGAAAGTGGATTCGCAACTACTGGACCCAGACTCGGCAGTTCGAGATCTCCATCGCAGATGAGTTCAAGATCGGATTCGCGCCCGTGGGCGGATTGGAGCTTGGCCGGCGCGTAACCAAAAAGGGATTCTCCAAAGAGTCGATCGAAGCCTGCGGACTTTTCTACACGAGACAGGGCATCAATCCAGCTACCATGGGGTACCGTTTTCGCGGCAGGCTCATGATCCCCATTCGCGATCACCAAGGACGGATTTCCGCCTTTACGGCTAGGCAACTGGAGCTAACGCCTGCTGACGACCCCAGTAAGGAGGCTAAGTACGTCAACTCTCCCGAAACGCCGATTTTCAATAAAGGCTCTCTTCTCTTCAGTATGGACAGAGCACGAATGGAAGTCGATCCCGATACCCCATTCGTCATGGTTGAAGGACAGCTCGATGCCATTCGTTGCTGGAGCGTCGGGCTAAAAGGTGCCGTGGCTCCCCAAGGGACTGGAATCACGGAAAATCAGTTGCGACTGATAAAGCGGTACGAGCCTCGAGTTCGATGTCTTCTAGACGGAGACCGGGCGGGGCAACAAGCAGCCCTTAGAATGTTGCCGCTCGCTCTCGCTCAAAGCGTTGAGGTCACATTCATCCCACTCAACGAGGGGGAAGACCCAGATGACCTACTTCGGGACGGGGGTGCCGCAGCGCTAGATGCCCTGCTCGAGCGAGAAACCGATGCCATATCCTTTGCCGCCGATTCAATCGCCCCCAGCATCGATACCCTCACCCCTCAAGCGAAGTCCAAAGCTGCCGCTGAGTTATTCCAAATCATTTCCAAAGCGGACTCCGAGACCACCCAAATTGAGTTCGTAAAACAGGTAGCCGAAAAGTTGGACATCGATCCTGATGCCGCAATCAGAGACTACCGGAGGTTTTCAACCAACCAAGCCGCCACCCGGCGACCCAAACAGGCAGAGAAAGGTGTCCAGAATGAACCAATCACACGTAAGACTGTCCACACGGTTGAACGGGACTTATTAGGGCTTTGCTTGAATGAGGAGGAAGTCGGGTACCGAATCGCGCAAATCGTCGATGAGCAGTGGATCGACACTAGCTCTTTAGAAGGGGAACTGCTCAATCTCGTATTGAACGCTTTCCTCCACGACATGTGGAATGGACCCGATTCTCTTAACGATCAGCTTGATAAAACCGAACTGAAGAGCCTAGCAATCGACCTAATTTTCCAGAAACCCGAGTACGACAATCCCGAACGCCTTGCAGAAGAAGCGATTAAGAGACTGGTAACTAAATTTGCGGATCAAAAGATTAAGAAGATAAAACTTGAAATTGCCCAAAAACAATCTGAACAAGACTTTGCTTTAAACTCTCTATTTGACGAAATTGTAAAATTGCAGAATATTAAGGGAAACCCGCCGCAATTCGAGTAGTCCCATCACCGTTCCCATATTACGGTAAAACCCACGCCAATAAAACCTTATGCCACGCAAGAAAAAGAGCGACGCAGAAACCAAGCAAGGACTGTCTAAACATCAAGTTAACGAACGTATTCGTTACTTGATTCGTCAATCCAAAGAACAAGGCTACCTAACTTACAGCGATATAAACACCGCTCTGCCAGAGGGAGTGGATAGGCAGGATGATATCGATAATATCATATCGATTCTGCAGAATCTGGAAATCGACATCCTCGATCCCGATGAAGTCGATTCCTACAAAGCAAAGCAGGAAGAGCAGGAGGAGGCGCAAACCAAAACCAGTCAGCACGACATACTGGACGATCCTGTTCGCATGTATCTCAAGCAGATGGGACAAGTCCCTCTTCTGACGCGAGAGCAAGAAGTCGAGATCTCAAAACGTATCGAAAGCGCTGAAATCAAAGCTCAAGAAGCCCTTTTTTCTGTCGGGATCGCTTCGGACTTCACGCTAAATCTTGCCGAAAAGCTCTACAATCGGGAAGAGCGGTTCGATCGAATCGTGATTGATAAGAAAATCGAAAACCGCGAAACCTACTTCCAAGCCCTACCCGTTCTAATAGAACGATCCCGCAAAACACACGATCGCATGCTCAAGACTTGGTCTGAGCTCCGGGCAGCGGCAGATCCGGAAGATCGAAAGAAAATCCGCTCCAAATTCAGAAAACAGGAAAATACGCTGCGAGGTAATTTTTCTAAGTTCTTTTTTAAGCTCAAAGTTTTCGAAGAGCATATCGATGATGTGATCAGCAAGGATCTGAGCCGTATCAGCCAAATCAATCGAGACCTGGATCGAGTCAAAAAGCCAAAAACAGCCAGAGACGCCCAGCTTGATCCTCAAAAGTTGAAAGACGAATTAGAAGAAATCCATGACAAGCACCGCATTGATCCCGAAAAATTAGTCCGGTTGATTGGTGATGTTCGCATGCGTCTTAGAGAAGCGCATCAGGCGAAAACGGAGATGGTCGAGGCTAACCTTCGCCTCGTCATTTCAATCGCGAAAAAATATACGAACCGCGGACTCTCCTTCCTCGATCTGATTCAAGAAGGCAATATGGGCCTGATGAAAGCGGTTGAGAAATTCGAGTACCGCCGCGGATACAAGTTTTCGACTTACGCTACATGGTGGATACGCCAAGCCATTACACGCTCGATCGCTGACCAAGCTCGCACGATCCGCATCCCGGTTCACATGATTGAAACGCTGAACAAGGTCATGCAGGTTCAGAAACAGCTTTTGCAAGAGTACGGACACGAGCCTACTCCGGAAGAGGTCGCAGAAGAAATGGCCCTCCCAGTCGAGCGCGTTCAGACCATCATGAAGATGGCTCAACAGCCAATCTCACTCCAAAGCCCCGTCGGCGATGGAGATGATACCAATTTCGGCGACTTCATCGAAGATAAGTCAGCGGAGAATCCCTACGATCAAACGGCTTTCAGTCTGCTACGCGAAAAGATCATCGACGTTCTTGATAGCTTGACCGAACGCGAACGAAGGGTTTTGTCACTGAGATTCGGACTTGTCGACGGCTACAGCCGCACCTTGGAAGAGGTTGGAAAGCAATTTAAGGTTACCCGCGAGCGAATCCGGCAGATAGAAGCGAAAGCGCTACGGAAGATGCGTCATCCCACCCGTATTCGACAATTGCACGGATTTTTCGAAAGCGAACAATTCGACGGCCCAAACACTTTTCTCAGCGGCCAGCAGAATGCCGGCAGCGAAACCGGTTCCAAATAAGCATACGGAGCCAAAACAAGGATAGAATTGCCAGATTTCGCAAAGCAGCATTGCCAGGCACAAACAAAACACACAATCTATAGAAACGCTTATCACGATTTCTTACCCAACACCGAAAGGATTTTAAAATGGAAACAACATATTCACTCGCTTTTTTAACGAATCTTGGCTGGCCCGAGATTGTCGTCATCCTCGTCGTATTCATACTCCTTTTTGGAGCGAAAAAACTACCTGAGCTCGCTCGAGGAGTCGGGAAATCGATCAAGGAATTCAAGAAGGCCACGAGCCATATCGAAGAGGATCTCCGTACTGCGATGGAGGAAGAGCCCGCTCCGAAAAAACCTATCGAAACCAAGCAACCTGCAGAAACGAGCGAGAAAGCGACTTCCGAGAGCTAAGTTTCTGTCTTCAAATTTCTGCTACACACTTTCACACGGCCGGCCGATTTTACAATCAGCCGGCCGTTTCTTATTTAGCGAGCGACCCCCTTTTCAATCGTTTCCGTCTATACTAGCTATCCCTATGGATCCTTTCAGGATCGCATAAAATGCCCAGAAACCCTCTCATTTCCTAGGCAAAGAGACGTTTAGCAGATTTTTACCGTATTCAAAATTGCTTTTGAGTAATGCTCCGTTTAAACGCTTGCTTCAAAACGTCCTTTCGTTGAGCATTTTAGGCATTCATGTTGCGCAATTTCCTCGGTCTATTTTCTAACGACATCGGTATCGATCTCGGAACAGCAAACACCCTCGTCTACTCAAAAGACAAAGGGATTGTTCTTCGCGAACCAAGTGTTGTCGCCATTCACAGTGGAACCCGAAGAGTTCTCGCAGTAGGTAACGAAGCGAAGAAGATGCTGGGGCGAACCCCCGGCAACATTACCGCAATCCGTCCGATGAAAGACGGTGTCATCGCCGATTTCGACATTACCGAGGCGATGCTCCGCTACTTCATTAAGAAGGTGCAAACGGCTAAGATCATTCCCCCCAGAGTCGTAATCGCCATTCCATCAGGCATCACTGAAGTCGAAAAACGCGCTGTAAAGGAATCTGCGACGCACGCTGGCGCTCGGGACGTAATGCTTCTGGAAGAACCAATGGCAGCCGCTATTGGCGTTGGATTGCCCGTAGAGGAGCCGGCTGCCAATATGATTGTCGATATCGGTGGCGGTACTACGGAAGTGGCAATTATCTCGCTAGCTGGAGTTGTTTACGCAAAGAGCATACGTGTTGGGGGCGACGAGCTTGATGCGGCGATAATCAACTACATGAAGAGAGCCTACAATCTACTGATTGGGGAGAGAACCGGTGAGGAAATTAAACTGCGAATCGGATCGGCAGCCGCTTTGGATGAGGAAATGACTCTCGAAGTGAAAGGACGAGACTCAGTGGCCGGTCTTCCCAAGACCATCCAAGTTTCTTCTCAAGAAATCCGGGAAGCCCTAAACGATACTGTCAATGCGATCGTAGAGGCCGTTCGTAGCGCCCTTGAGAGGTGCCCACCGGAATTGTCGGCAGATCTAGTCGACCGAGGATTTGTCCTCGCAGGCGGTGGCGCTCTCCTTAGAGGGATCGACCGTCTGCTTTGCGATAGAACCGGACTCCCCGTCATCATCGCAGACGATCCCCTTAGCGCGGTCGCCAATGGAACCGGTGCCGTATTGGCAGAATTAAATGCGCTGCTACCTTACGTTTCTAGCGATTCCAAAGATTAGAGCGTGCGACTAGAATCACGCGAACGGGCGGTCCATTGGCAAAAAAGCGATTCTTTAGCATAAAGCCTTTTGCGGTCCTTTTTGGAGTAGCAGTTTTTTGGATATTCGTTCCGATAGCGGTTAAGACCACGCTACAATCTGCATTCTACGAGTTTCAGGCTCCCATGAGTGTCGGAGCCTCCTACGTGAGGGAGCTTCAAAATTTCTGGGCAGCCCGATTAAAATCAAAAAGCGAACTATACGAAGCAGGCAAGGATCTCGCCCACCTCAATTCCGCCTATCAGCTGGAAGTCCTTGAGAATCAGTCCCTGAAACAGGAGGTAGACCGACTCGAAGCCCTTTTGGGACTGCCCGCAAGACCTGAATACAAATACGAGATAGCTCGCGTCGTCACCCGAGATTTTAACTCTTGGTGGCAACACTTCGAAATCCGTAAAGGTTCTCGTCACGGAATTCCCGTTGGAGCGCCTGTTGTTTTCTCTGGAGGTGTAGTGGGTCGCATCCGCGAGGTACACGAATATACGTCAACCGTAGAGCTATTGAGCAATAGCCATCTTCGAATGGCGGTTGTAATCGAGGGCGACAACCGACCTATGAGTTTTCGCGGTGCAGGGTTTAAGATATTTCGTTCTCCCACAGGTCTTGCCGAGTACGTTCCCAATGATATTTCGATCTCAGATCCTTCCAATCCACCACGAATAGTCACTTCTGGAATGGGCGGTGTTTTCCCAGCAGGCTTGCATATCGGGTACCTTCAACGCCTAAGACCAGGGGCTAGCGGCATGTTTCAAGATGGTGACGTACACTTGGAAGAACGACTCTCCAATCTCACCGAGGTTGCCGTTTTAATCGCAATTAAGGAAGGCATGGAATGAAGTTTGCATCTCGCAACCGCTGGATCATAGTGGCGACCGCCCATTACATCACGATTTTCTTCTTCACCCAGCTCAATTTCTACATCGCTCCATTTGGTATCAGTATATTGATTACTGGGATGCTACTCTCATTTAGCTCGCTCACCCTAAACCACCTTCAAGGCAGCTTCTCTCTCATACCCGTCGCCTTTCTCATCGATACAAAAACCCCTTTTCCATTTGGATCCTCACTTCTAACCCTGATCGGTCTTCACTACATTGCCGTCCTTGTCCGATATCAATTGAGACGCGAATCCGAAGGAGCCAGTCTTGCAACTGCCCTCGCTGCAAACCTGGCGATCTATATCGCATACACGTTTTTGGCAGCCGCTAATTTGGGAACCGAAGGAATTAACGCCTTTCAGATAGCTATGAATCTTCTAATAAGTAGTCTGCTTATAGCCCTGATCAACTTGCACTACCAAAGAGCCCTGATTGAAATACTGGGAATTTTTGGCATCAACATCGCCCAAGAGCAACGTCAGTCCCGATGAATACGGAAAACACAAAGAAATACCAGTCACGTCTTTGGATATTCTACGCTATTCTCGGACTACTTCTAGTCATTCTATACAGTGGCCTATTTTTTCGCCAGCTAATCGAGTCCGAATCGCATGCGGCAAAAGAGAAAATCCAAAACCAGCGTCGGATACTAACCCCTGGTCCAAGAGGCAATCTTCTGGACAGGGAAGGACGAGTTCTCGTAGCAAACAAGTCCAAGTTCTCGGCCGTCGTTTTTCTTTCAGAGAACCAAGTACAGAAAGCTTTCAGTGACAGCTATCGAAGCATGGTACGAGACTACCGTGAACGAGGAGAAAAAATTAAGAGCTACTCAGAGCTCAGAATACTCTCGCGAGCGAACGTTCTTCAAAGCTACCTCAAGGGGGTCAACGAATTGATCGGCCGACATGAAGAAGTGGATGCAACCGCCATCACCCGACACCTAAATGTCAATCCACTACTTCCCTACCCCCTCATCGACAACCTTGCTCCCGAAGAGTTCGCGGTCCTTCTGGAATCGCTTCCCGTCGAGTCACCTGTTCAAGTGTACGTATCCAACATGCGCCACTATCCCTATGAGAACGCAGCCACGCACGCCCTCGGATACGTAGGATACAGTCCACTAGAGGTTCAAAGCGATATGCCAGGATCAGAACTGAAGACGTTCGCGACAAAAGGCACCTACGGTCGCAATGGAATTGAAAAGCGTTTCGACGAGCAACTACAGGGTAAAACCGGCTCTGAAATCTGGGTCGTCGACCCTAGCGGGTACCAAGTGGAATCCGTCCAAAGGGAGTATCCGAGAAAAGGCCGAGATATCGAATTGTCCATCGACATCGACCTCCAATTGGCTGGCGAAGCTGGATACGATCTATACGGCGACAAAGGAGCCTTAGTCGCCATTGACATAGATAGAATGGAAGTTTTGGCGATGCTCAGTCGGCCCGACTACAATCTGAACCAAACCACCCCCTTCATCTCAAACAAGGTTTTCAAGGAAATCAGCGACAATCAAGCCTGGGAGAACAAGGCCTTGCGCGGCTTGTACCCTCCTGGTTCGCCTTTTAAACTAATAACCGCCATCGCGGGGCTAAAGGCGGGCAAAATAGACGATAATACAATCTTTGAATGCGACGGATCCCATCGAGTTGGAGGCCGCAACTTCCCCTGCATGGGCCGCCATGGAGAAATCGACTTGCGCACCGCTATCGAGAAAAGCTGCAATGAATACTTCTATCGGGTTGGGCTAGAAACGGGCGTTGACAATTTGAGTCGGGAAGCCATCTACCTCCGCCTTAACGAACCCACTCACATCGATTTGCCAAACGAAACTCGGGGAATGCTTACGCCTTCTCGAGAGTGGAAAAAGACTCGCTTTGGAGAGCCATGGTATCCAGGTGACACTGCAAATATGTCGATTGGACAAGGTGCCCTAATCGTAACCCCACTCCAAATGGCCCTGATGGTAGCTTCTGTTGCTAAAAATCAGGTCTATTCCCATCCAAGCATTCTTAAACAATCACCCGAACAACTCGCCCGGCGCCCCGCCCCAAAACCTTTGGGCCTTCCCGAAAACTTGCATAAGGCGATAATTGATGGTATGAACCGAGTAGTCAGCCCCACTGGCACCGCTCGCGCCGCTATCATCAAAGGAGTCAACATTGGAGGTAAAACAGGCACTGCCCAGATAAACAAAAAGGATGGCAATCTTGAGCTCGCTTGGTTTGTCGGATTTGCGCCGATCGAGGACCCAAAAATAGCGGTGGTCGCCCTGGTAGAGGGACAGGAACTCAATGTGAGCTTTGGCGGCGGCCGATACGCCGCTCCGATGGCTCGCTACGTCTTGGAGGCCTACTTTGACAAGCATCCCGAGTACGTAAACACTCAGGAAGCTACAACCACCGCCGCGCTTCCTTGAATACAATACGCGGGTTTGACCACGAGTCTCGGCGACCAAATCTTAGCCGTTTCAAATCCTGTATAACCGATTCCCGTTTCCCTTTCGCATCGTCAGTCCGGTCTCTATGCTTCGTTTCGTACTTCTTAAGAACCTTGCTCGCCTTGCGCCGAATCGGGTCTCCCCTCCTAAATGTGGCTAAGAATAATTCGCGATAGTTCAGTGCGAGTTTTCTCTGAAAAAGCAGTACTAAGATCGCAACTACCAAAGAAGTCATCGAATATATAAACTTCTTGGTGCTCCATGGGGCGACGATCCAGGAATACACTTCCTTGGCCGCGCTAATGGCCCACTCCTCTGCTACTTGTATGTAAGCCAAAAAGAAGTCCTTCATCAGAATCGCAAATTCCTTCTGCGCCTGTTCGTCAAAGTTCACGATTCTACGATACCACAACATTCGGAGGCTATCGACATAAGCAAGCGTATCACTTTCACCCATCTGCGCCTCAATTGGCACAGTCGTTTGCGGTGCCATCGGTAAGTCCGAGCCTGGCGTCGGATCAACGCGAAACCAGCTATCTTTCCCATCGAACACTTCGCACCAAGCGTGAGCATCTGAATTCCTCACCATATAGTACTTCTCAAACGCATTCCAGGCACCTCCTTTGTAACCAATGACGACCCGGGACGGAAATCCGGCAGCCCTTGAGAGCAGGATGAGTGAAGAAGCGAAGAACTCGCAATGCCCATCCAGATCCGACTGAAGCCAGCGAACTACAGGGTCATTAATACCTGATGCTTCCGGCAAATTCACGCTCATCGAATAATTGTGACTTTCAGACAGGTACTGAGTCGCTCGAGTTGCAAATGCAACCGCATCCATCGGGACTCCCCCCGTTATCTTTTGAACAATTATATCCAAATACTCCTTAGCTGCCTTATCATTGGGCAGTCCAAGTAAGGATTCGGGATAACTGTAGCTTGGAAACTCTTCTGTTTGGCTAATGCGGCGCATTCTCGTCTCATTAAACCGGTCAGCCGGAACATCTGGGATGTTTGAATTGAAGTCCACTCCTTCCAATTGGTAGGAAACCATTTTACTAGGCGTTTCTCTCAAAGAGAATGCATGCAACTGCGGCCCGATACTCAGTTCGTTTAGATTGGCAAAGGTAAACTGTTTAAACGAACCCAGAACAGGCAGGAACTTGCTTACTCCCGGTTCAACGAAAAACGTCCATCTATCTCTTGTTTCATCTCGACTAGGCATGTCCGAAAACCGTCGGTCACTCCAATACCGAACTGCCATGTAAGGAGTCGTGCCTCTGTCGTTCAGCGACTCTTTGAGATTGGGTGAAATGGAAAAACTTCCATTGTTGTAGGAGTCGAGCGCCAGTATGCGCCAGTAGGGAGTGGCTGGCACCATTTGCTCTCCCGAGACATCCACACGCAAAGCTACTCGCGTGTCGTTCTTAATGTTCGTGACTTCACCGAGATTCACGCTCTCACTGAAACCAGTTTGGGAGGATGCTGCTTTCATGTTGAACAAGTTGACCTTGTTCTGAATCTCCACTCGCGGAATGAAGAGGAAAGCGACACCTGCGATCCCAATCAAGGCCGTGAACATGGCCGACCCAATTGCAAGATTACGGTAACGAGAAGAACGAGCCAAATGAAACCAACCTTTATGTTTTTGCCATGCATTGTAGGCGTCTATCTCTTCGCTTCTACCACCTGATTTGCTATCCAGAATCGTACCAGCAGTCAGAAAGCCAATCGCTAATCCTGAAAAGAAAAGTAACTGTAGCCCGAATACGAGTGATGCGGTTAGCATACCAGTCATTACTAGTAGAAACAGACAAAGCAAAACGAGCTGCATCTCTTCTCTTCGTTTCTGGTGATTCAATGCTCGATAAATAACTAGCCAGGTATTCAGGTTAAGCAGAGCTGGTATGGTTTCTCTTGCCAGAACGTCAATTGACACCAGAGGGACGATAATGAAAGCGAAAACCTTCCAAACGATAGGGGGAGTACTCGAATACTGCTTTGGGAAAAAAATGCATGCCCCAATAGCAAAAATCCCTATTACTGCAGGGACTCTACTAAGACTCCCAAGATTCAAAAGCGCTGTCATGGATACAAACGCCATGAGAGCCCCCACCAACCACTTCAGTCTGTACAGGGCGTTAACGCTAAGCTTTGGCAATCGTCGTTCCATTTACTATCGCTCCCACTGATTTCCCATCCAAAGGTGAGAATACTACACAATTCGATTGTACCAAATTCTCAATGTCACTTGATTCCCTTCCCCATACTAGGGCAGAAACTTCATCAAGAAAGCTACTCAAATCGGCTACTCGACTTATCTTGATCGAGGCGCCACCAACGATCCGGCAATGATCCAAGTCACCCGCTAGGAATAAGTCCTCAGCAAGGCTTGCGACAAACGAGCACATTTTCTCAAACACATCCTCTTTGGGCCACAGATACCGAGACGGATTTACAACCAGCGAATATCGCGCTTGGCTCTCAGCGGCATGTTGCTTAACAACTAGAGTCCCCTGTCGTGCAGAAACTTTCCAGTGGATAGATCTTGGCGCGTCTCCTTTTGCATATTGCCGCAGACCGATTAGCTCTCCAGTTGATCCCTTCGTTTTGGTACTGGCACCCTGCCATCCAAACCCAGTCCCAATCATCTTGAGTCTTTGATAATCTGTACGTGCCGGCCAAATCCTTGCTTTCACTTCACACTCTCCCAGCACATGCTTGCGTAGAAAGCCAAAAGGAAACGAAGACGTAGTCTCAAATATACGAAATCTGGCTACGCATCTCTTCTTTGGTCGATGCCGCCACACGAGCCGGCTTGACTCTCCCGGAGCGACGCTCTCAGTTAAATAAAGGTCACTCACTTCATGAGATGTTTCGTCTCCCAAATGGAAAAGCAGGCAGAACAAGGGAAATCTTTGTCTCGCATTTTCAACTACGACTGCGACCTCACCGTCTTCGCCAACTCTAAAAGTGGAGCTTGCTTCGAGCCTCCAACGTGCTGAAATGATATTCGACCAGCAAAAAAAACCGCTCATGATAATCGTTGCAATCAGCAAAGATAGGGCCGCGAAAAGTATGTTGTTTTCGGTATTATAAGCAGCCAGCCCAAGGCATAGTCCAATAAGAATTAACATCATGCCAGAAGCGGTCGGGAGAACCTTTTCACCCTTAGGGGGGATAAAAATCTCCTTTAGCTTAACCGAAAATGGCTTTGGCGTACGACCCGAAGCAGGACCACGCCACATAAACTGGTCCTTTGAGGCAGAAATTGACATTGCTTTCTCTAATTTTACTTCGGCTGCGGGACTACTGCTAAAATTCGCGAAACAATTCCCTCAACTAAACGGCGCTCCTCCATAGCATCGGAGGAGGGACGGCGCAAATTCAAACGGTGACTCAAAACTGAGGAAGCAACGGAATTCACGTCTTCTGGCACTACAAAATCTCTTCCGAAATACAGAGCACGAGCCTGGGATGCCGCCTTCAAGGCCAGACTTCCCCGAACACTGATTCCCGCCTTGAACTCGCTTTCTGTTCGTGTTGCGGTTACAATTCCCATGATATACTCCAAAACGCTGTCCTCCAAATAGATCTTGGAAACCGTACTTCGAATCTTCATTATTTCCTCTTTGCTCACGGGGTCACCAAAGTATAGATCATCGTACCCAGAATTCGTCCCAGCCAGGATTTCTAACTCGTTTTCAATACTCGGGTAACCCATTTGAAGTCGCATTAGAAATCGGTCCATCTGACTTTCCGGAAGCGGAAACGTCCCTTCGTAGTCCACTGGGTTTTGAGTAGCTAGTACTATAAATGGGTCCCCTACCGAATAAGTCTCACCATCGATGGTAACTTTTCCGTGATCCATAACTTCTAGAAGGCTCGATTGCGTTTTTGGCGTCGCTCGGTTTATTTCATCCGCCAGAACGATATTTGAAAAGATCGGCCCCTTTTTGAACACGAAAGATCGCTCACGCTCGTCATAGATAGAAACACCGGTAACGTCAGTGGGAAGCAAATCACTCGTGAACTGTATTCGCTTGAAGTCCGAGTGCATCGCTCGAGCGAGACAATAGGCCAAAGTGGTTTTTCCAACACCCGGTAAGTCTTCAATAAGGGCATGGCCTCCTGCTGCCAAACAGATCAGAATGTTATCAATGACATCGTCCTTCCCCTTGATCCGACTGTTGATCAAGCCCTTAAGTCGATTAAAAACCTCCCGTGAGGCGTTCATTGCTTCTGTAGAGAGAAACTCACTCATATCGTTAAAAATTTAAATTCTCACTGAAGCATGTCCTCAGCCAGCCTAAACCATCGGCTGAATCGAGGGGGAATTTACTCTAATAGGGGGCTATTTGTCACAAGATAATAGTAAAATCCAATCTACGTGCCAAATCGGGCCGTCACACCACTCAAAACTCCATCAATAACCGATTGGTTTCGGTCAACGGAATCGTGGAACTCAGTCATGCTAAGTTTCTGATCTCCAATACCGTGTGCATAGTTGTCAATCATACACAAGGAAGTGAGCGATATCCCGCTTTCCAGGAGCAAATCCGCTTCGTTGCCAAAGGTCATTCCGACTACGTCGCAACCCCAGCTCTGAAGCAATCTCACCTCTGCTTTCGTTTCAAATCGTGGCCCACGCGTCTGTACGTAAACCCGATCAGATTCGATCCCTTGAGGACACAAGCTCTTTAAATCATCCAGAAGTCCGTTGTCGATAGATGGCGCGAATCCACTGGGACCATCGTCGATAAACGTCATTGGAGCAAAACTCACGTAGTCCGAGCAGGAAACCAAGGTTCCAGGCTTCAAATCCTCCTTTAAGGAACCTACTGAGGTCACTGCTAGCACTGCGTCTACACCCAAAGTTTTCAGGGCAGAGACATAGCCTCTATAGTTGCTCTTATGAGGAGGAAGCGGTTCTGAAAAGCCGTGACGATTCACGGCTACGATCCCCTTACTACACTTGATCTCAATCGTTCCGTAAGGCGTTTCCACTCGATCCAATTTCCATCCCTCAAAAACCGACGATCGGTTGATGCTAGTTCCGCTGATGATCGCTAGATTCATGTTTCCATCTAGAACCTTCACCGCATTCAAATCAACAATCAACGCGACTCTTTCGCCAGCAAGAGCTTAGAAATACCCCTTCATCCCGTTTTTTACTGAATCACGGTCAATTGATACACAACGGTGCCGATATACTACTCCATCCATCATGAGTCGTTCAATCCCCGAAACCGTTTCCGCTAACCAGCTGGATCAGGAACAATGCAAAAAGTTCCTCGCTGGCAACCGTTCTTGCTTCTACCGAGGCTTTTGGAAAACCTCTCCTTACAAACAGGAGAAGGAATCCAATCCTCAAGAGTCGACAGAAAAGTCTACGCAAGGTCAGAACTAGCACAGGCCTCCTAATTCCAAGTTGCTGGCAGCGCTCCCTATCATTCGAATGGGGGACGTTTTTCTATTGATTTTCAAATTACCAATCCTAGCTTCTCCCACTTCGACGGCCTCGTGGTGTAATGGTAGCACTAAGGATTCTGATTCCTTCTGTCGGGGTTCGAATCCCTGCGAGGCTACCAACAAATCCCTGCTTTAACGATGCCAGTAGGGGCAAAGGAGGCCCTGACATTGCAGTTTTCTGGCTTTCCAAGAATGAACCTTTCAGAAAAACCGATTCTTGGTCACTTCAATTTTTGCCCTTCTTGCGGCACCGCCGCCAAACCCCATCTTGAAAAGAGCATTTTTTCTGTGGAGACTGCGATTTGGAAATGCACTTCAGCCCGGTTTCCTCTGCAGCAGCTTTAATCCAAGATCGCGATGGAAACTTATTATTCACAAAAAGGCGTAAGGAGCCACATACAGGGAAGCTCGGAATTCCGGGCGGATTCGTAAATCCCGGAGAACAGTTGGAAACCGCAATGCTTCGAGAAGTTAAGGAAGAAGTCGGAATCCAATTGGATTCATGGAGGTACCTTGGAGGTTGGCCCAACGAATATTCCCACAAGTCTATCGTTTACGCTGTTAACGATGTCTACTTTGTGGCTAGGGTGGAAAACTTTCAGAACATCCAAATATGCTCCGATGAAATTGACGGGTTCGTATTTAAAATCCGGATACAACCAACACTAAGAAGCTCGCATTTCGCTCTCTAAAATTTGCCGCCTCTGCGTTTCGATATAACGGTCACAAGAGCTAGTCAATTGTCAAAAATACTACCCGGTAAAATTCCCCTTAGAAACCTCAACAATTCTCCAATCGTCTTTCTCTCCTGGCGAGGGTAGCTGAGTGCCCGTCGCAATGATTTGCAGATCTTTGTCCAGAACCGACCAGAACCTCTCTCTTCGTTGCTGGTCTAACTCCCCCAGAGCATCATCAGCGAGAGCAACCGGTCGAAATCCAAATCGGCTTTGCCAAAACTCGATAATCGCCAACGAAAGTGAAAGCGTGATTGAACGCTGTTGTCCTTCAGACGCAAAGTCATCGGCGGACATCCCGTTTAATGAAATCGAAAAGTCGTCGCGATGTGGCCCCTTACCCGTCGACTGCAAGTAGCCATCTCTTTTCCGGTTTTTCTCCAACAATTTAAGATAGTCCCCTTCCTCTTCGAGCTCTGCACTTCGACTATACTCCACGGCCAAAGTTTCACCATCCAATGAAATTTCCCGGTGCACGCCAACGGCATACTCCATGAGAGAATCCAATATCTCTGCTCGAACCCTGCAAATCGTCAATGCCGGCTCGTCCATTTGCGATTCGAAGGCGGATACTACTGCATCAGACTCATTTTGCTTTAGTAGTGCATTCCTCTCCTGCAAGAGCTTTTGAAAGGTCTGCAATGCTCTAAAATAGTTGCGATCTACGCCACAGATAAACGCGTCAAAAAAACGCCTTCGATTTCCTGGAGTGCCCCGAGTTAATTGTAAATCATTGGAAGAGAGTATCACTGTCGGAAATTTCCCAACAAAATCTGACAACCGCTTTGCAGGTTCACCATCGATCCAAACTTCTTTTCCTGACTTCTTGATTCTAGCCCTAACCTGAGTCTCACCCAGGTCTTCGTGGTCTACATCATATACAATTTCCGAATACAACGCCGCGGGACCTATCACCACCCGATTCTCATGAGTACGAAAGGGACGCAAAGCAGTCGCAAGTCCGAGAGCCTCTAGCATATTCGTCTTCCCCTGCCCGTTCGGACCATGGAGAAACACACGGGGGGATCCGAGTTCTAATCGGCTGAACTCTATATTCCTATAGTTGCTTACACTGATCTGATTAAATCGCATCCTTCAACCCATGTAATCGCTCGCCAGCCCTCGCCTAATATCCCAGCATCGGATTTCCGCCAAGAGGCGAAGGCTTAGCTGAATTCGGATCCAGCAAGTCAGCACGATAATACTTGTGCCCTTGTAATCCAGCTCGGAAAGGAGCTCCATGCTTCTTCACAAATTCCGTGATTGACTCTAGAATACGCGGATCCTTCCTAACTGACCACTCGGGGTGGAGCCATACCGAACGCTTATCAATCGAATTGCCCAATGCATCTACCCACTTCTGAACCGAGCTCTCATCTTCAATAATCAGCTTAAACTCGTTCGCAACCGCCAATGACTCAGGCAATGGCGTTGAAAGCCATTTAGGGCTCAAGGTTATCCAATCGAACGAACCTCTAATCTGAAACGAACCCGACGTTTCCAAATGGGATTTCAGCCCTCTCTCCTTCATGGCATCAGTCAAAGGCTCCAAATCATGAATGGTCGGTTCTCCACCCGTAATCACCACGAGATCGCTCTTCACCGCAGCCGCTGCGTCCGCGATCATGGCAGCATCTATCCTGTCTACTTTTTCTGGGACATAATCGGGATGCCAGGTTCCTGCTGAATCACACCAAGGGCAATGAACAGGACATCCATACAGACGTACGAAAAAAGCGGATTTTCCCGAATGGTCTCCCTCACCCTGCCATGAGTGAAACGTTTCATGAACCGGATATTCCATCAATCTAATTCCGGAGAATACGTGGCGCTGTTTCGAAAATCCTCTTTAACGGTTACTGAGATTAGAAACGCCCTTCCCCCTGTCATGTCTTGTATCATTGGTTTGGCGACATCGAAAAGATATTTCGCCAGCCCTTCACTCGAACATTGCTCCACGACAAGTGACTTGAACACGCTATTTCCATTTTCGTCCTTTAATTGCATAAAGGATTCAAGCAGCGGATCGTCTTGATTGAATACACAGGCATGATCCAAATTCTCCTCCAACCAGGCGCGTAGTGGCTTTAATTTCCCAAAATCAACGACAAATCCGCACTCGTCCAGCTGGTCACAGCCAAACGTGAAGGTGAAACTCCAATTATGACCGTGAATCTTGGCGCAATGGCCATCGTGCCTATGCTGCCGATGAGCAAAAGGAATTTCCGAGTAAGTCTTTTGGCAGGTGAACATACTGAATATCAAGTCGAGAGGTGCCAGTTTTGAGCGACAAGCGTTTCGACACTCGGCGCATTAGCGGAATAGCTCGTTGGGTCCTCGACGCCCGCCAAATGAAAAGCCTCCCTGCGCTCGATGCAAGTACCACATTTTCCACAATGCAAGTCTCCCCCTTTATAGCATGACCAAGTGCTTCCTAAAGGACTTCCTAGACGATGCCCCTCTGCCACAATCTCACTTTTGCTTGAATTAACAAAAGGACGATACAGTCGAATTTCGCTCCAGTCGCAGAGTCGCATGGCTTGATCTAGTGTATTGGCAAAACTCTCCCGACAATCAGGGTAGATTGCATGGTCCCCGCTATGCGCGGCATACGCCACCGCTTCCGCCCCTTTCGTAATCGCCCATGCCGTTGCCAATGAAATCAGGATCATGTTTCGATTAGGGACGACGGTCTGTTTCATCGATACTTCTTCGTAGTGTCCCTCTGGCACGTCCGTATCAGAATCCGTCAAGCCGCTCGATCCAAACAAAGTCGCAATGCTCCTCAAGTCCACTATTCTATGTTCCATTCCGAGCCTTTCACAAATCTCCTTCGCCACCAGAATCTCTTTGCGATGCTTCTGGCCATAGTCGACGCTCAGGGCTCCTCGTAAATCGACTCCCTGCTCTAACATCGAGTACAACATTACAGTAGAATCCATCCCCCCTGAGTAGACGGCGATAGCGGTCTCAGGAATCTGGTCGGTACTTTTCGGCATCGTCGCGGGGATAGACGGAGCCCTCCACCAAGTCAAGCGCGGTTGAGGGAAGCAAGAATAAGGGCATCACACTTCGCAGAATCGCCTCGCCCCAAGGAAACCATTTTTTAAAAGTTTCGACGATCATCCCGCGAGTTATTTCGTCTAGAACCCCTCCGTTGATCTCGTTCCATTCCGATACCCAACTTGCACGTTCGTCCACACTAAAAAGTACATTTTCAACGTTGTATTCATTATTTTTGGAATTTGTTTCGTACTCACCCTTCAGCAATTCTTGAAATCTTTCCACCTCATCCAAACTGAGCACCCCTCCCGTCAAATCTAGACACTCTG
>CALDFV010000068.1 GCA_937942145.1 uncultured Opitutaceae bacterium | reverse complement strand
CCTTGGGAGGATTCCTGTCCAAACTCCTTGATTTGGCTGAAACTAGTGTGCAACGTGTTGCGTCCCTGAAAAGTGCCGTTACTCTACGTTACTTTCGAAGGAGAACCACTCCCCATTTTGTTGCTAACTTGAATAAATTTTCCCTTTGTGTGCACTCGTTTCATTGTTGTTTTGGCATGCATCATATTGTGCCTAGAGCATGCGGCTTCGCCAACATGATGCGAAATCGAGGATTTCGTGATGCTCCCGTGAAACGGGATCCTGCGAGCGAAGTACGAGTGCGTCCTGTTTGAATGCCCATATCGAATACCAAAACATTATTGTTATTATGAAAAAATATTTGTCTGTTTTGATTCTGTTGGTTCTAGGGAGTTTCCTACCTGCGATTGCCCAAGATCGGCCGAATATCGTAGTCATTCTGACGGATGACCAAGGTTGGGGTGATTTAAGTATCAATGGGAATACAAATCTAAATACGCCACACATAGACTCGCTGGCGAAGGAAGGTATTAGCTTCGATCGATTTTATGTGGCTCCTGTGTGCTCGCCGACTCGAGCAGAGTTTTTGACGGGACGCTACCATGCTCGTAGTGGAGTCTATAGTACGTCCGCGGGTGGTGAACGGATGGATCTCGACGAAGTTACAATTGCCGATTCGTTCAAGGCCGCAGGCTACGCCACTGGCGCCTTTGGCAAGTGGCACAACGGGATGCAATATCCCTACCATCCGAACGGACGAGGATTCGACGAGTATTACGGTTTCGCCTCAGGGCATTGGGGCGACTACTTTTCGCCTCCGCTCGAACACAACGGAAAGATTGTCCAGGGAGAAGGATTCATCATCGACGATCTGACCAACAAAGCGATGGCCTTCATGGAGGAAAACAAGGACCAGCCTTTCTTTGCCTACTTGCCTTACAATACGCCGCACTCTCCTATGCAGGTGCCCGACGAGTATTGGGATCGATTTAAGGACAAAGAAATTGTGATGCGAAACCGGGAGCCAGAAAAAGAAGTCATGACCCATCTTCGGTCGGCTCTGGCGATGTGCGAAAATATCGATTGGAATGTGGGTCGCGTGTTGGACAAGCTTGATGCCCTCGGGATTGCCGATAATACGATCGTAGTCTACTTTCATGATAACGGACCTAACGGGGTCCGCTGGAATGGGGATATGAAAGGGCGTAAAGGCTCCACGGATGAAGGGGGCGTTCGTACCGCTATGCACCTGCGTTGGCCGGCTCAGTTCAAAGCGGGAAAGGTAATCGAGTCCATTGGCGCGGCCATCGATTTGCACCCGACCTTGGCGGATTTGGCGGGGATCGAAACCATCAACAAGAAGCGTCTCGATGGACGGAGCCTGAAGCCGCTGCTTCTCGAAGGCGATCCCGATTGGAAAGGCCGTATTATCATCAACAACTGGAGAGACAAGATTAGCGCCCGCAACCAGCGCTACCGATTGGGAAGCGAAGGAGGCCTCTACGACATCAAGCGGGATCCCGGTCAACGTAAGGACATTTCTGCGGACAAGCCGGACATTGCCAAGCGACTACAGGCGGCGATTGATCGTTTTAAGAAGAACGCCATGAAAGGCTACGGTGAAGACAATCGTCCTTTCATCATTGCTCATCCAGATTACAAATACACGCAAATACCAGCGCGTGACGGGACCGCCCATGGGGCGATTCAGCGATCCAATCGTTTTCCCAATTGCTCGTATTTTCTGAATTGGGTAGACCCTAAGGACACGATTACCTGGGACGCGGAAGTAGGAGAAAGTGGAAAGTATCAAGTGGAGATCGAGTATGCCTGCCCTAAGGCGGATGTGGGTTCCACCTTTCAGCTCAGTTTCAATGAAGCCAAATTAACGGGGAAAATTACCGAAGCCCATGATCCGCCATTGCGGGGCGGCGAGAATGACCGTCATCCACGAACGGAGTCCTACGTAAAGGATTTCAAGACGATGAATCTAGGGGTTATAGAACTTAAGAAAGGCAAAGGCACGCTTACGTTAGCCGCTCTCGACATGCCAGGCTCCCAAGTCATGGAATTCCGGCTATTAATGCTAACCCGCGTGAAATAGGTGCCGCTCACGAAGAAACACGGAACTAACTGCACAGAAATTATTTTTACAAAATGAAGTCTTGGTCCTTATCACTCCTATTCCTTTTATTAGTCCTATCCGCGAATGGCGCCACCAAGCCCAATGTGGTCATCATCCTCACTGACGACCAAGGTTGGGGAGACCTGAGCGTTCATGGGAATACAAATCTGGATACACCGAATATTGATCGCCTTGCCAATGAAGGGATTGAATTCTCGAATTTCTATGTGTGCCCTATTTGCTCGCCTACGAGAGCCGAGTTTCTAACAGGACGCTACAATCCTCGCGGAGGTGTTCGATCTGCCAGTCGGGGGGAAGAAAGGCTGGACCTCGATGAAGTCACCATCGCTGAGATATTCCGAGATAACGGTTACAGGACAGCGGCCTTCGGAAAATGGCATAACGGAATGCAACCCCCTTACCATCCAAACGCGCGGGGATTCGATGAGTATTACGGATTCTGCTCCGGGCATTGGGGCAACTACTACAGCCCGATGCTGGAACACAATGGCGAGATCGTAAAAGGAGATGGCTTTGTCATCGACGACTTTACGAATCGAGCGATGGACTTCATTGAAACAAACAAGGATGAGCCGTTCTTTGTCTATCTTCCCTACAATACGCCTCATTCACCCATGCAGGTACCGGGTCGGTTCTGGAAGAAATTCGAAGACAACGATCTCGGCATGCGAGCGAGGCCTGAAGACAAGGAGGACCTGCAACATTCGAGAGCAGCTCTCGCCATGTGTGAGAACATTGATTGGAATGTCGGTCGAGTGACTCGCAAACTTGAGGATCTCGGGTTGTCGGAGAATACGATCGTGATCTATTTCAGTGACAATGGGCCCAATGGGTACCGCTGGAATGCCGATATGAAAGGAAGAAAAGGGAGCGTTGACGAAGGTGGGGTGCGGTCTCCGTTTTTCATCCGTTGGCCCGAAGGCCTTGAGGGCGGACGAACAATTGACCGGATTGCCGGAACCATTGACTTGCTTCCGACGCTAACTGATTTAGCAGGTATCGAAAATTACAGTACGCTTCCACTGGATGGGGTCAGTTTGAAACCTTTGATGTTGAATGGTGAGGTAAGTTGGCCCGATCGGTTCTACGTGAACCATTTCAAAGGTAAAACCAGTATCCGGAACCAGCGGTTTCGTTTGGACCAGAATGGAAAGCTCTATGATATGGATAGCGATCCCGGTCAGAGAAGAGATGTTAGCCGTCAGT
>CALDFV010000067.1 GCA_937942145.1 uncultured Opitutaceae bacterium | reverse complement strand
GCATTCCATATACGTTTGGAAATCGACTCAATATCGCTACATTCCTCAACCAGCGCGTTCGCGGTTGCGACACATACTCCCCTTTTAACGCTCACCTGCCATGAAGGTACAAACACGGTCGCAGGCGGAAAAGCCTCCCCCTCCCCCACCTCATCAAAAAACGTGAAACCGCAAAAGAAGTGTGGCCCAAAAAAAGGAAGTGTGGCATCTCCTACGGCGACCGCATTGTCCAAGGTATCGGTAATGAAAGCCTTTGCAGATTCAAACCGATCGCCAGAACGGGACGCCGAATGGATTGCCACTTCTGCTCCTGCCAAAGCCACGCCTTCCAAGGGTCTCTCTACATAGAAGTGCGGCTCGCTAGGGTCATAAATCGACTCGAGCACTGCCAATGGATCAAGTAATTCTGAAGCAACCGAAATGCTCACCAGCTGAGGATGGCCCTTCAGAATAGCTCGCTGACGGCAGCCGTTTAGAAACGTCTCAAGCGCGGTCTCTGTCGGGGACTGAGAAAGGTCTAACGGGAGCGTATCCACAGAATCGCTGCTTTAAGATTCCATTTGAGGCTTGGGAAACAAAATCGTCTTTTCGCCGATCTCCTGTCCAACCAGTGTCTCTCCTCGCAGCAATCGACGGTCCCAATCTGCCTCTTTGGTGTATCCTAGCAGATCGTACACTTTATCGGTTGTATTTGGCATGACAGGTTCGAGCAACCCCACTGCCAGGCGCAAGGATTCTGCCATTACGTAAAGAGACGTTTCGAAACGTTTCCTGTCTTCCGGATCCTCAGATTTTGCCAACTTCCAAGGAGCTCGTTGTTCCGCGTACCGATTTATCGCGCTGATAAAAGCAAACGTTTTCTCTAGGCCCGAGTGAAATTGAAATTCGCCATACAGATCTAAAACCTTCTTCTGCGTATCTTCCCACAAGGTCCAAAGTTCTGATTCGAGCGACTCCTCGATGCTTGGTCCGGGAATCTTTCCTCCAAAATTGCGGCCAACCATCGTAAGCGCCCGGCTCAGCAAGTTTCCCAGATCGTTCGCAAGGTCTGAATTGTAACGGGACATGTACCTTTCCTGCGAAAACTCGCTGTCCTGCCCGACGTTCATCTCTCGAGTAACAAAATAGCGAAACGCATCCGAGCCGAATTGGTCAATCAAATCGAGCGGATCAACTACGGTCCCTGTGCTCTTAGACATTTTTGCCCCCGATTTCAACCACCAGCCATGGACTAGAAGGCTCTTTGGTAACGCTATCCCTGCAGCCTTCAGCATAATGGGCCAGTACACCGCATGAGGTGGAACGAGGATGTCTTTTCCAATTACGTGAAAATCCGCAGGCCAGTGTTTTTCAAACGAATCGGTACCGTATCCAACTGCGGATACATAGTTAACCAGGGCGTCAAACCAAACGTAAGTCACGTACTCCTCGTCGAATGGAAGTGGAATCCCCCACTCCAATCGTTCCCGCGGCCGGGAAATACACAGATCATTAATCGGCTCTTTCAGGAACTCAAGCACCTGCTTTGCTCGAAAACGGGGATAGATAAAAGACTCGTTCGTCTTGAGGTGTTCAACAAGCCAATCCTGATGACGGCTCAGCCTAAAGAAATAATTGCTTTCCGCAATTTCCTCAACCTCACCAAAAATCTCCGGCCACTCACCATTTTCATCGCGATCCTTCTCCTGCAAAAATTGCTCCGCTCGCTTGCTGTAGTAACCTTTGTACTCCGCCTTGTAGATGTCGCCTTGGTCAAACAGCTTTTGCAAAATGGATCGCACGACATTCTTGTGCCGGTCTTCAGTCGTTCTAATGAAATCGTCATTAGAAATGTCTAGACTCGCGCAGAGCCCCTTGAAGGCGACCGCCGCTTCATCGCAAAGCTCAATGGGAGTAATGCCACGTTCCCCTGCCGATTGCTGTACCTTCTGCCCGTGCTCATCGATTCCGGTCAAGAAATAGACTTCGTCACCCATCAAGCGACGGAAACGGGCAACCACATCGGTCAAAACCTTCTCGTATGCATGGCCGAGGTGAGGCTTTCCATTAGCGTAATCAATCGCAGTTGTTATGTAGAATGACTTCATGATCTAAAAATCGGCGGTAAGCCATAAGCGCGCCCTTTTTCGACCGCAATCTAATTAAAGCATAGCGCAATCGAACGAAGCGCCTGCAATCCAAGACGGAATGTCTTACTCCCAGTCCCTAACTTAGGCCGTTTCTAGACTTGTAGACACAATCGCAGATCGTGCACATCGGACTCCTGCTGAGGAGAACTGTTCCAATCCTCGTCTCGCCCGCGATATCTCAGAAAACCGCACCGACCCTCTCAGTGCAAAGATCCTAGATTACCCCTTATGGCTTCCGTCGCAAAACGGAGCATTTCCCGTTGTCTTACAGGCACACAAAAAATGAGCCCCGTCTTTTTCTGCCTTGAAAACCTTAGGTCTGAATTCGGTACCACTATGCGATCCATCACAAAACGGCTGTTTGGATGACTGGCCACATGTGCAGTAGGCGTAGGTTCCCCCAGCTTCTAATTCTACCTTTATTGGACCGTCTCCGGCTCGTTTTGCTTCGCTCATGGCTTTTCTTTGCTTGAATTACTGTCTCAACGTGACCCCAAGAGGGCCGCGAAATTAATGAACAAGAATCTAACCGACAAACCGGACCCCACTCCAGACAAAACTAGCTCAACAATTCCTTGAGCAGACCTTGAACAATTTGCGGGTTCGCCTTGCCTCGACTCTTCTTCATTACTTGGCCGAGCAAAGCATTGAGGGCCTTCTCGTTTCCAGATCGAAAATCCTCAACCGGACGAGGGTTCTCGTCTACCGCCTCCTGACACCAGTCTTTCACTTGCCCTTCATCAAAGTCGGGCTTGAGCCCTTTCCTTTCAATTACCTCTGTAGCAGACTCTCCCGTATTGAACATTTCAATAAAGACGTCTTTAGCAATCTGCTTGGTGATGACCCCTTTTTCGATTACTTCAACGAGCGAAAGCAAGCCGTCGGGCGAAATCTTGCATTCGCTCAATGCCGTATTGGATTCGGACAGCTCTCGTAGCAAATCGTTAGTTACGTAGTTACCGATCGCTTGGGCGCATTTTGGCGCCTTTTTGGCGGCACTCTCAAAATATTCGCTCAACTCCCAATCTGGAACCAGTACCGATGTGATCGAATACGGGATTTCATACTGCTCCATGAATCGACGTTGCTTATCGAAAGGCAGCTCTGGAATTTCGCACCGTATTCGCTCTCTCCATTCGTCGTCAATGCGCACCGGCATCAAATCAGGATCGGGAAAATAGCGATAGTCGTGAGCGTCCTCCTTCTCCCGCATCAACTCGGTCCGTCCGAGGTCAGCATCCCAACGCCAGGTAGCCTGCGTCATTGTCCTTCCCTTTTTCAGTTCTTGGGTCTGCCGCTTTATCTCGTATTCAATACCGTTTTTCACACCGGTAATGCTGTTCAAATTTTTGAGTTCAATCTTCGCTCCCAATTCCTTTTGACCAACGGGACGAACGGATATGTTAGCATCCGCTCGCATTTGGCCCTTCTCCATATCACAGTCGGAAATTCCGCAATAAATCATGGTTTGCCGAATAGCCGTCAGAAAAGCGAAGGCCTCCGCGCCTGAGTGCATATCTGGTTCGCTGACAATTTCCATCAACGGTGTAAACGCGCGATTATAGTCTACCAGACTGTCTTCAGCGAAGTGATTTAGTTTTCCCACGTCGTTCTCTAAATGGATACGCGTTAGAGCTACCTTTCGGTGTGAACCCATCACCGCGCGGGTCTCACCCTTCATTTCAATTTCAACAAAACCGCCATCACAAATGGGCTGATCGTATTGAGTAATCTGATAGTTATTCGGACTGTCTGGATAAAAGTAGTTTTTCCGGTCCCACTTGCAGTAATCCGGGATCGTGCAGTTCAAGGCGAGTCCTGCTTTGATAATCCCATCCAGGGCGGTCTTGTTCATAACCGGTAGTGACCCCGGCAATCCTAATACAACGGGATCAACCAAAGTATTGGGTTCGTAACCGTAACCCGACCGACTTCCGGAGAAGATCTTGGACTCCGTCTTGATTTGAACATGAACCTCTAAGCCAATGACTGCTTCGTATTCCATTTTCGATTTCCCAAATGATTAGTCGTTAAAACGACCTTATAGGGATGGGTGTTCGTTTTTAAAGTTGTGGGCAGACTCGAACTCGTTCCCCATCGCTAGAATCTCGTCCTCCTTAAATGGCTTTCCCAATATCTGCAGCCCTACGGGAAGTCCGTCGACGTACCCACAAGGGACCGACAATCCTGGTATCCCGGCCAGATTGGCTGAAATCGTGTAAATATCGCTCAGATACATGGAAAGCGGATCTCCCGAATGAGCCCCCCTCTTAAAGGCGGGACTAGGAGCCGTCGGTGTAAGCAAGGCGTCTACATCCCTGAAGGCCTCTTCAAAATCCCTCCGAATCAGCGTACGGGTCTTTTGGGCCTTTAAGTAATAGGCATCGTAATAGCCACTACTCAGAACATAAGTGCCCAGCAGAACCCGCCGTTTTACTTCATTTCCAAATCCCTCTGCCCTTGATTGACGGTAAATGTCAACCGAGTCTTTCGCGTCAAAGCTCTCCGCTCGATGGGTATAGCGAATACCATCGTAGCGGGCCAAATTCGAAGACGCTTCGGCAGTTGCCACGATGTAATAGGTCGCCACCGCATAAGCCGTATGCGGCAAAGACACTTCCTTGATCTCGCATCCGAGTGACTTGTAAAACTCAATCGCCTCTTTTACCGGACCCATGGATGCCGTATCTTCAGCGTTCTCGAAATACTCTTTCGGCAAACCAAAGGTCCACTTTCTCCCTTTCAGCTGTTCAATGGCCTGAACGTAGTCCGGAACATCGATTCTGTATGAAGTCGAATCATTTGGGTCGTGTCCGGATATAGATTGCAACAGAGCCGCCGTATCCCAAACCGTGCGACCCATGGGTCCCACTTGATCTAGCGAAGAAGCAAAGGCAGCAAGACCGTAACGGGAGACACGCCCGTATGTTGGCTTCAATCCCACAATCCCACAATGCGAAGCGGGTTGCCGGATGGATCCCCCGGTGTCACTTCCTAAAGATACGATCGCTTCACCCGCTGACACAGCCGCCGCAGATCCACCCGAGCTTCCTCCAGGAATACAATCGAGTTTCCATGGGTTGCCCGTAATTTTGGTAGCGGAATTCTCAGTGGACGAGCCCATAGCGAACTCGTCCATATTCAACCGGCCCCAAAGCACAGCCCCAGACCGTTTTAGTTTTTGAATACAAGTGGCATCGTAAGGTGAAACAAAATCCGCCAATATTTTACTAGAACAAGTCAGAGGCTGGTCCTTCACCGCAAGCACGTCCTTAATCCCTACCGGTATTCCATCTAGCGATCCCAGACTCTCTCCTCTTTTCCGTCGAGCATCAGACTCCTCCGCCTGAGCCAGAGCATTCTCCTCGTCAAAACTATTGAATGCCTGTACCAGATCATCGACTGCCTTTGTCCGGTCGATAACTGACTGCGTTAATTCAACAGAGGATATTTCCTTCCTGTCCAACAGACCGCTCAGCTCGCTGGCGGATTTATAATATAGCTCAGCAGACATCTTTACTCCACAACCTTCGGTACGACGAACATGTTCTGACGCTGCTTCGGCGCATTTTTCAGAGCCTCACTAGTAGGAAGTTCCGATGTCGCTCTATCCTCTCGCCAAACATTTTCTACAGAATGTGGATGCGCCGTCGGCTCGACATTCGTCGTGTCCAATTCATTCAGCTTGTCAATGTATCCAAGGATACTCTCCAGCTGTGATGAAAACTTCGTCTTTTCCTCGTCCGTCAGAGCTATCCGCGCCAACTCAGCGACCTTATCGATGTCAATGTGAGGAGCTTCAGCCATAGTCTGCAAAAATTAATATATACAAGAGGAGTCCAAACTAGTCCCGAATTTCAAAGGCGGTCTTTTCTCGAATCACATTTTGAATCTTCTCAAACGCCGTATTTACTTCCTTGTCCTTCAACGTTCGTTCGCTGGAGCGGAATACCATAGAGACCGCTACGCTTTTCTTGCCTGCGGGCAATCCCTCCCCTTCGTAAATGTCGAACACGTAAATAGACTCCATGGCGAAGGCGCCTTGAGTCGCCTTTTGAGCAATCTTCTCAATCGAACGAACCACATCATTCGCCAGTTCCGACTGGTCAACGACCAAAGCTAAGTCCTTTGCGGTTGGCGGGAAGAGACTGAATGGCTGGAACTGAACCCGCTTTGCCGCTTTCAATCGCTCGGGAAGAATCGAAAAAGAACCGGCTACCATATCACCCTCAATATCCAATGCCTTAATACGTTCCAGATTCATCAATCCAAATTCCGCCAAGATGCCAGCTCTGGGATCATCTATCACTGCCGCCTGACCCTTTTGCCAAGCCGTAGAGTCATCTACAATCTGAGAAACCTTGAATCGTCCGATATCAATTCCCGCAAACCCTGCCAACAAAGTGGCCCGATTCTTAGCGGTAAAGAAATCATCGGCTTCCCTGAGTTTCCAGCTTCGGGGCCGACCCAGCGAGCATTCGGCAAAAGCCACCGAAATCATCTCAACGACTTTTCCATTCACTTCGCGGAAAACGCGACCCAGTTCAAAGAATCGGGTGGCTCCCGTTTTTCGGGACCGGTTCAGTCTCAGGGATTCCAGAATCCCCGGAAGCAAGCTATGTCTCAACTGGGTCTGGTCCTCGCTAATCGGATTTTTCAACCCCAAAGCCATGCGGGAAACCGACTCCGACCAATTCTGCTGCTCCCCTTCGGAACGCAGCGTATAGTTTACCACTTCATTAAAATGCTGGCCGACGAGATAGTTCGCAGCGCGTCGAGAAAATTCAGTTATCGGATTGTCATTTTCTCCAGTGGCAGTTGCCACAACCGCTCCCGACGGAATTTTATCTGTCCCGTAGATGCGCAGCACCTCTTCTAGCAGGTCTATGGGACGATCGAGATCACCTCGGTAGCTTGGAATATTAACGAGCCAGTCACCATCGTTCTCTTCTGAGATTACCATATCCAGTCGTTCCAAACTGTCGCGAATCTCTTCGTCAGAGATTTCGAATCCCGCCTTCGCTCTTACCCAATCAGTCGAAAGCTCGATCTCTTTCTCAACCATTGGCTCGGAACCGGCGACTTGCTCGGGGCCACAAACAGTCCCACCCGCCGTTTCCAAGATAAGCTGCACCGCCCGATCCGTCGCAAATCGAAGCGAACTCGGATCCACTCCGCGCTCAAATCGGTAAGAGCTATCCGAAGACAGTCCCAGCGTTTTGGATACCCAACGAATCGTAGTTGGGTTGAAATAGGCCACTTCCAAAACGATATCGGTCGTATCCTCTTTAACCTCCGAGTTCTGACCTCCCATTACCCCAGCAACAGCCAAGGCTCGCTCGTCGTCGGCGATCACCACCATCCGGCTGGATAGCGTTCTTTCTTCGTCGTCCAAAGTTACAACCTTCTCGCACTCACGGGCGTTTCTAACCGTGATCTTGCTCCCATTAATATCGCGAGCATCAAACGCATGCAGTGGATTGCCACACTCGTGCAAAACGTAATTGGTCACATCCACCACGTTGTTAATGGGCCGCAACCCAATTGAGCTGAGAAGATCCTGCATCCAAGCGGGGCTCGGTCCAATTTTCACGCCCTTGATAACAGTAGCTCGGTATAGCGGACAGTCCTCTTCGCACTCAACCGATGCACTTTTGAATATCTTTTCACCCGACGGACGATCTCCCGGTGCCGGCAAATTGTCTACCGCGGGGTAACTCAATTCGCGCTGATACCATGCGGCCAATTCTCGGGCGATCCCAAGATGGGATAGACAGTCGGGACGATTAGGAGTCACTTCCAAATTGAAAACGGTATCACTTTCAGTCAGAACCGCGTTGATTGGCGTCCCCAATTCCGGACGCCCTTCTAGAATGAGCAACCCGGCGGCATCTTCACCCGCTCCAATCTCTTTGCCGGAACACATCATCCCATCCGACTCGACCCCACGTAGCTTGGATCGTTTGATTTTGAAGCCACCTGGAAGAACCGCCCCCGGAATGGCGACAGGCACTCTATCACCTACCTTGTAGTTGCTCGCCCCGCACACGATCGTCTTTTCACCAATCGCATCTCCCAAAGCCACTCGACAAACGCCCAGTTTGTCGGCATCGGGATGCTGCTGACGGTCGAGAACTTCGCCAACGATTACATTCTCCAATTGAGGCAAACCTGTCGATTCCATGTCATCGACTTCAAATCCAAGCAAAGTCAACGAGTCAGCGATCTCTTTCGGGCTTTCCGGAAGATCGATATAGCGCTTCAGCCAATTGAGGGAAATTTTCATGTCGTAGAATAACGTCTATTCAAATTAAGCAAACTGCTTCAAAAAGCGATGGTCGTTCTGATAGAAGTAGCGTATATCATCGATTCCATATATAATCATGGCTATGCGCTCTATTCCCATACCGAAAGCGAAACCTGAATACACTTCCGGATCATACCCTACCGACGCAAAGACCTCGGGCTCGACCATTCCGCATCCGGCAATCTCAACCCAATCGCTTCCTAGTTTCGCCAAGTGACTGGAAGAGAAATCGACCTCGAAGCTGGGTTCGGTGTAGGGGAAAAAATGAGGACGAAATCGCGTGGTCGTTCCCTTGCCTAGCAGCTGCTCGAAAAAGTAGTCGAGTATGGCTTTCAAATCCCGAACCGTGACATTCTTGTCTACGTAAAGTCCTTCAACCTGATGGAAATTCGCACTGTGTGTCGCATCCACCGTGTCTCTTCGGAAACACCGGCCTGGTGAAATAATCCGAATGGGTGGCTCGCCTTTCAGCATAGTACGAATCTGCACCGATGAAGTGTGTGTTCGTAGCAGATACCTCTCGTCTGACTTTTTGGATACGTTCCCAAAATCCGCGTCATCCGGAAGATAGAAAGTATCCTGCAAATCTCGTGCCGGATGGTCTTTGGGAGTGTTCAGCGCATCAAAGCAGTAATACTCGGTTTCAACCTCTGTACCCTCCGCAACCGTAAATCCGATCTGCTTGAAGATGCGGCTGATTTCCTCCCGCACCTGGGTCAGCGGATGCAAACTCCCCGGTTCCGAATCTGGCGACGGAAGGGAAGGATCGATTGGCGGGCCAAGCCGCTCGGCAATTTCAGCTGCTTCAATCGCCTCCAAAGCGCTGTTATAAATGGCCTGTACCTGCTGCTTTGCCTCGTTGATGCGCTTGCCAAAGGTCGGTCGATCTTCCTTAGCGACCTGACCCATGCTTTTCATCACTTTGGTCAAGGAACCGTTGGGTCCCGTAATCCCAGCCTTAAAGGCTTCGAAAGCGGCTCGGTTGGAAACGGCGCCAACATTGGCATTGGCCGCATCTACAATCTGTTTAAGTTCCTCTTCCATAGTGCTTGGCGGAGAGATATGTTCTGAAAACTAAAGGTTCCTTCGGGTTCTTGAGTCAAAAAAAAGGAGTCCGAGCAGATACTCGAACTCCCATTCGTTAAAGGCGAAAATGGATGAAACGGCGAATTTGCCGTCCGGTTCGCCACTATTCGAGTTTAGGCGGCGGCTTTGTTCTTCAAAGCTTCCTTAGCTTTCTCAATCAGACCGCTAAATGCGACAGCATCCTGAACGGCGATATCCGCCAGAATCTTGCGATCCAGGGTGATCTCGGCAGCCTTGAGTCCTTCTTGGAATCGACTATAGCTAATGCCTTCTGCTCTACAAGCAGCGTTGATACGCACAATCCAAAGCTGGCGCATGGTGCGCTTTTTGGTGCGTCTGTCGCGATAGGCGTACTGCAGCGCGTGCGCTACGGCCTCTTTCGCGTATTTGTATAAACGTGATTTGTTGCCGAAGTAGCCCTTGGCTTGCTTCAGCATCTTTTTGCGACGCTTGCGGTATGCGGGTGAATTAGTTGCTCTAGGCATGTTGTTCCTTTCTGGATTTAGATTTCGTCAGGTCGCCTACTGAATATTTTACCCAAACGAAATAAGTTTTTGTTGAACAAGGGTTAAAGACCGTGTGGGAGGCCACGCATTAAATCTGCCTGACGTCCTGGGGACACGTGCTTGTCCTGGCTTAAAGAACGCTTCTGCTTAGTGGTTTTCTGGTGGAGATGGTGACGTTTCCCAGGGGAACGCCGCATCAACTTGCCAGTGCCCGTCAGCTTGAAGCGTTTTGCTATGGATTTCTTAGTCTTTTGCATGACTTTTAGGAAAACGGAGAACAAAGATGTAAAATCTATTCCGTGTAAAGGGGAAACAACACTCATTTCATTAAATAAACGTATGGCGGTAGAACAAATCAGTCTTTAGCCCCAGAAACTGGCCAAAATTGGAAGGATATCCCATTGCAAACCTTCACGAATTTATCGAATCTTCAGCTCACTTTCCCACCGACCGCAACCCCTAGAAATCGAATGAATCGTAGAAAATTTATCCAAACCACTGGAATCGCTGCCGCAACCACTGCCCTCCCCGGCTGGTATCTCGAAGAATGCTTGGCCCAAAACTCAGTTTCCAAGCCAAAGTTGGCGAATGATCGCCTTGGAGTCGCGCTCGTGGGCTGCGGTGGCCGAGGGAGCGGCGTCGCCGAGGCAGCGGTATACTACGGCGAAATGGTCGCCATTTGCGACGTCGACGACGCTAAACTGGCCAAGGCCAAGCAAAAGTGGCCCCAGGCCAAGGCCTTCAAAGACTTCCGCAAGGTCATGGAACTCAAAGAGGTCGACATCGTAGTCTGCGGCACGGTTGACCACTGGCATACGCTCGTATCTCTGGCGGCCATGCGGGCGGGAAAGGACGTCTATTGCGAGAAACCACTCACCCTCACCATTGACGAAGGGAAACATCTCGTCGCCGCAGAGAAGAAGACAGGCCGGATTTTGCAAACGGGCACGCAACAGCGAAGCGACCCACGATTCCGACTAGCCTGTGAAATCGCCCGCAACAAAATCATTGGCGACCTCAAGGAAATCGATGTCTACCTTCCCGCCGGTCAGCGGCTGGGACCGTTTAAAACGAAGCCGGTACCCAATGGGATGGACTGGGATATGTGGCAAGGACAGACGCCGTACGTGGATTACGTCCAAGAAAGGGCCCACCGCCTTTTCCGATACTGGTGGGAATATTCCGGTGGTACCATGACAGACTGGGGCGCCCATCACAATGATATCGCGCTTTGGGCGACCGGATTTGAACGCAGCGGACCTATTTCCGCAGAAGGCCGCGCGCTCGTCGACATGATACCCGATGGCTTCACTGCCGCTAGCGAGTACGAGCTTGAATACGTTTATCCAAATGGTGTTAAGCACCGCTGCCGCACTACCACCGCCAACGCCTGGAACGGCGCGGTCCTCGATCCCAATCGCCAACAGCACGGACTTCGCCTCACGGGAACCAATGGCTGGGTTTGGGTCACGCGCGGCGCGATCGAAGCAAGCGATCCCGATATCCTAAAAACTCCGCTACCTTCGAGCGCGGAACGTCTCTACAAAAGCAACAACCACATGACCAATTTTGTCGAATCCGTTCGTTCGAGAAAGCAGGCGATCTGCGACGCAGAGATAGGCCACCGATCCGCCACTATGTGCCACCTAGGAGTGACCGCCGTCCGATTAGGCCGAAAGGTCCAGTGGAACCCCAAGAAGGAGAAATTCATCGGCGACATAGAAGTCGCGAAAACCATTTCCCGCCCCATGCGCAAACCCTGGGACTACGACATGGTTTAAAAGGGAACCGACAGGAATTTTACTCATTCCATCCGGATCGTATAGTTTGTTTCAGTTCCCTCATGATTGTTAGAGCCACTATCCTCTGCTTCCTCGCAATGACAGGAGCGACGAATTCCGCTGCCCAGGACACCCGTTCATCAAACGCGACGCACCCGCGAAATTCAAAGCATGAGTGGCGCTACTACAACGGCGACTTGGGTGGGACCAAATATTCCGATCTAGACCAAATTCATACCGGTAACGTACAAGACCTCGAATTGGTTTGGCAATTTCGCGTCCCCGATTTCGTGGAGGGCAAGAACACCACTTTACAGTTCAATCCCTTGATGGTGAATGGAGTTCTTTATTTGGCCACGGTCGGACAGAAAATCGTCGCTGTAAAACCGGATACCGCCGAGCCCATCTGGACGTTCGACCCCTATAAGGGCTCAGGAGCCACGGGAAAGACGCGAGCCATTTTGTATTGGGAAAATGGTGATGGTCGACGAATCTTCTACGGAGTGGCAAACGGCTACTATTGCCTGGACGCCGATACGGGAGAACTCGTCGAGAGCTTTGCCGATGGAGGCCGACTGGATCTTACAAAGAATCTCGATCATGATGGGATCACGCGCCGCTACGATACCCGAGGTCCCGGAGTCATCTACAAAGATCTCCTGATCCTCGGAGGCAGCGTTGGAGAAGGACCGGGACAAGCGAATCCGGGACACATTCGAGCCTTTGACGTTCGTACCGGAGAGAGAAAATGGATTTTCCATACCGTACCGCATCCGGGAGAATTCGGCTACGAGTCCTGGTCGCCCGATTCATACAAGTATGTCGGCGGCGCCAATGCGTGGGGAGGACTAACGCTCGATCCGGATCGCGGTATTGTGTTCATGGGGACTGGTTCGGCTACCTACGATCACTGGGGCGGGAATCGGGTTGGCGACAACCTCTTCGCTAACTGCGTGCTGGCTTTGGATGCGAAGACAGGAGAACGCCTTTGGCATTTTCAAACCGTGCATCACGATTTATGGGACTACGATCTTCCCACCGCGCCCACCTTGATCAAACTGTTTAAGGATGGAAAGGAAATCGATGCGGTCGCCCAACCAAGCAAGATGGGGCATCTCTTCGTGTTGGATCGTGAAACCGGCGAGCCAATTTTTGGTGTCGAGGAACGGTCGGTGGAACGCTCTGAAATTCCAGGTGAATACACCGCCGCCACCCAACCCTTTCCGCTCAAACCCGCTGCCTACACAGATCAACACTTCACTTTGGATGATGTCACCGACCTGAATCCGGAAGCGAGAGCCTACGTGCTGGAGCAATTAAAGGACTTCAAGCTCGGTCCCATCTTTACCCCGCCCGGGTTCCAAAAACTGGTCATGTTGCCACAATTCAATGGTGGCTCGGAGTGGCCAGGGGCCGCTTTTGACCCAGCGGACAACACTCTCTTTATAAATTCGAGCAACGAAGCCGAGTGGATATCCATGCGCGAAGCAAAAGTCGAAGACGAGATCACTCTCCCGGCACTCGGTGAGCGGATCTACCAAGCCGTCTGCTCAAATTGTCACAACATGAACAGCGGGGGATCGTTGAATGGGGTCGAGTTTCCGGCTTTGCGTTCAGTTAAGGACCGACTAAGCCGCGAAGAAGTGATGAAGGTCATCACCGAGGGACGCGGACAGATGCCTTCCTGGACTTCATTCCTAGATATAGAGCGCGAAGCCATCCTCGCTTTTCTCTTCGACGACCGTCACGAGGAAAAAATTGATACTGAGAACCTGCAATTCACGTGGACGGGCAATATCCCGTATTTGTCGACTGGACACCACGACTTTCACGATCCTGAGGGATATCCGATCAATAAGCGCCCCTGGGGCCAGTTACACGCCATCGATATGAACACCGGCGATTTCAAGTGGTCGGTCCCGCTAGGAACTTACCAGGCTCTTGAGAACAAGGGCTATCCGCCCACGGGTACATTCAACATTGGTGGACCCGTCGTGACTGCGGGCGGTGTGATATTCATAGGAGCCACGCTGGATGCTCGCTTTCGCGCTTTCGACAAAAAATCCGGCGAGGAGCTCTGGCACTACCAAATGGAGGGTTCCGGATACGCCACCCCTTCTACTTTTACGTATGAAGGTCGCCAATACGTTGTTATCGCCGGAGGTGGCGGCAGTATCCATCAAACACCCTCCAGCGACAGTTACTATTGCTTCGCCCTGCCGCAAAGATAGCCAAGCGCTTCAACCAACCGGCAAAACCAAGATTCCCGTCGTGACCGGCCGCTCCTTCAATCAGGCCCTCCAAAGCAAAGATCCAACACAAAGCGTAAGCTTGTTACCACCCCAACAATAATTGACCGAAACAGCACCCACCCCATAAGGCCAAAAAACTTTAGAAGGTTCTAAAGTTTTTTGGCCTTATAAAATCTCCATATTCCATGCCTCGGTTCGGCATTCGTGATGGAAATGGAGCCGGCGATGGGACTCGAACCCGCAACCTACTGATTACAAATCAGTGTTTTATTAGCTTATTACATTCTCATAAACTACTCTTTATTAAAATTTTAAGATCTATTAATGACTGTATTTATTACTCATTTAATTTTTAACTGCCCTTAAGCTGCCCTATAGATCTCAAAACGGGTATTAGACCCTCAGGATTTCTGATTCCAAACACATACCTTGAGGACCCCTCCCCCCCCCTCCCCCTGGGGGGGGGGGATGCCCGAATGGCACGG
>CALDFV010000066.1 GCA_937942145.1 uncultured Opitutaceae bacterium | reverse complement strand
TTAAAACCCTATTTCCCGACGTGTAGGCCTGGGCTTGCGCCATGCCGCGTAGGTTCCTCAAGAAACAAGGGGAAAGGAATTGTATATTGGCGTGCCCATGTCCGTTCGAGGTGGACAGGTATTTAGGAGGTTTCGAGTAATCCCAAAAACGCGGCGTGGCGCGAGCGCCAGCCCTACGATTTTATTTTCAGACTATTCAACTACGACTTGCTCAGACAGTACAGGTGCTCGCCGGTCCGGATGAATATCTGGTCTCCGGCTGCGGCAGGGGAGGAGAGCGTGTAACTATTGTCGAGACTGTTGGTACCGAGCAGCTTGAACTTTGGTCCTGCTTGGACCACTGCCACATCAGCGGTTTCGCTGACGAGGTAGAGTTTGCCGTCGGCTAGTAGTGGCGAAGAGCTGACTCGTCCAATTCCGGTTTCTTCAGGACCCCAGATGGCGGTTCCGGTCTGGGCGTCGAAGCAGGAAATTTGTCCAAAATCATTCAATACATAGAAGTAGGTTCCGTCTGCGATTGGAGTCGGCACGTCTGGCCCGCTTTTGTCCTCCATTTTCCAGGCCAAGTGACTTTCGGTGACATCCCCCTTTCCGTCTGCCTTGATCGCTAGGAGGGGAGTCTTACGAGAAGGGGCATAGACGATTCCGTTGGCCGCTACGGGGGAAGCGATGATCCGGTAGTTGCGCGAATTCTCAGGATTCAAACCACCTGAACGCCAAATCTCCTTGCCCGTTTTCGGGTCATGGCTGGTTACGTAAGCCCCGCCGGAAACCACGATTTGGATCTCCCCATCCACCTCGACGGGAATGGGTGTGGTGTAGGCATCTTTAGACTCATAAGGGGCGTCGGAAGGCCGATCCACTTTCCAAACTTCTTTGCCGGTCTTTCCATCCAAGGCGACGACGTATCCCGGCACCTCAGTGTTCTGTCCTCGGACCACGCCTATTACTAGATTTCCTTCGTGCAAAAGTGGGGAGGATGCGAACCCCCAGTTGAGGCCGAATTCACCGTAGGATTCTTCAAGGTTCACTTTCCAGAGCGTTTCGCCATCGATGGTGTAAGCGCGAACGATTCCGTTGCCGGTGGTCGCCCAGACGTGTTTTCCATCGCTAACGGGTGAGGGCGAGCTGTTGTTTTGCTTTCGCTTAAGCTCGTTTCCCGAGTCGACTTGCGCTCGCCACAGTTCGGTGCCGTCTTTGCGTGAGAGGCAAATCATGAGTAGCTCGTTTCCGCCAGGACCGTCTACGGCGCCTTGTTGCTGGCGACGTTGGGGTCGCCCGCCGCCGGCGGCTCTGCCCGGGCCGGGACCGCGACTGGGCGGGGCCTGCACCTCCGGTTCCGCCTTTTTGGGGGCTTGCTTGGATGGCGACATCACAAATACGCGCTTTCCTATAACAATGGGCGTTGAGCCGCTCCAGGCGGGAAGAGCAATTTTCCAGGCGATATTCTTGGAGTCGCTCCACTCGGTCGGCAAATCTGATGCGTTTGCGATTCCGGTGCTATCGGGGCCTCTCCACTGAGGCCAATCGGAGGCCCAAACCGAGATGTGGAAAAGAGACAGAAGGGTAATGATTCGAATTGGGACAGTCATGGCTGATTGGGGTTGAGTGCTCTGAGCTTGAGTTATTGGGGCAGGATACTGCGATTGACTAGATTGTTGAGCCGATGAGCGACTTCTTCCAAGCCATCGCAAACGGTCTCGGAATAGGTTCGACCATCAGTCGTGTCGATGCCGTGGCGAGGATCCGCTTCCCGTAAACCCGCCAGGGCGGCATCTTCGTGGTGAAAAAGCTCGACGAGAACGATCTCGAGTTTGCCGGTTGCCGCACAGGCAGTCAGAAGATTTCCTATCCAACCATCGTCGGTCGAAAGGCAGCCACGGGTTGTTTTCGCTGAGGCGTGGAACATGCTGAATCCATCCGCTTTCCCCATCTCCTGGATCACGGCGACATTCTCTTCCATGCTGAGAATGGAGTCTCCGCAGTGAGCGGCGTCGACGAGAACTTTGAAAAAGGGCTTTCCGATGGCTTCGTTGGCCGCCTTTACAAAGGTCCATGCTTTGCTGATGTCGGTGAACGTTTGAAACTCGGTCCCTCGGAGAAACTCCATGTGCCAAGCCTTGACGGAACTATTGAGAATATCCGCTTCTTGGCAAACGCGGGTGTGGAGTCTTACGAGCTGAGCGACGGCGGCGTCGAATGCGTCTCCCGTCAGCGTTTCAGCTCCGGGCTTCATCCACTCCTCGAACGAAGTGGAGGCTACGTGTTCCACTCCGTGCTTCTTCGCAGCCTCAAGCCCTGCGAGCAGGCTGGGCGCAACTTTGTCTTCGTCAGCAGGATCCATTGGGTTTCCGCCGGCAACCATCATGATCATGTGGGGCTTTAGACCCAGCGACTTGATGTCTTCAATCAGTTCGTCCATGTCGCCCTCGTCTGTCCCCGGAAAAACAGAGGTTTGAGCACAATTGGGGGCGACTCTAGATGTTTGATTGATGTGCTCGAGTTCGGTGGAGATGAGCATTTTCCCATCTTGGCCGCGAGGCATCTTGCCGTTTTCGTCGGGCACGAGTCCACCGACGAACTTGATGTGAGTCGGCACGATGCCGATCTGAAGGTTGGGTTTGAGAGCGATTTTGGCCATATTAAAAAAATGAACAGGTAGACTATGAACTTACGGATTTAAAGATAGCCTATCCGCTTGGGCAATGAAAAGCCTAATCAAGGGTCATTTTCCGGGGCGTAACGAGTTCTGTGGCAAGCCCGATTTTCAGGATTGCGAATCAGGTGGAAATCAACATCTAGACAATGCTTAGACACGGTCTGATTGTTAAAATTCGAAGGAGAAGTACTACCCGATGAACTCACAAAAACCCGAATCAAATCCCCTCGAGAACCTGGACCAATGGGAGGATTTCGTAGAAACAGCCACCTATCCGGAACCTGAATCCAGAAAGAAGGAAGACTACCGCAATTACGATGATCCGGCTAGGGATTGCGTGAGGGAGTTTTATCGCCTGAATCACAAACACCAGTCTTTCGATTTCGTCATGAAGAAGCGGGAAGAGTTTCTAGGAGAAAAACGAGAACGGAAAGAAATGACGATCATACAGGCGATCGAATTGCTCAACACGCTCGTCGATGACTCCGATCCGGATATTGACCTGCCGCAAATCCAGCACCTGCTACAGACTTCCGAGTCGATTCGTTCCCGCGGTTGCGAGGACTGGTTTGTTCTGGTTGGACTGATACATGATTTAGGAAAACTGCTATGCATTTTTGGCGAACCCCAATGGGCCGTGGTGGGAGACACTTTTCCCGTCGGATGCCAGTATAGTGATAAGATTGTCTACCCAGAATTTTTCGAGCTCAATCCGGACTTCAACGACTCCCGATACAATACGCGTCTAGGAATCTACGAAGAAGGCTGTGGACTGAGAAACGTATACATGTCCTGGGGACACGACGAGTACATGTATCATCTCGTTAAAGACTATTTGCCCGATCCCGCTTTGTACATGATCCGCTACCATAGTTTTTATGCTTGGCATCGAGAGGGCGAATACGAGTACCTGCTCGACGATCATGACCGGAAAATGCTTCCTTGGGTAAAGCGGTTCAATCCGTTCGATCTGTACACCAAGTGTCCTGAAGCCCCTGTTTGGAGTGAGCTAAAGCCCTACTATGAAGAGCTGATTGCTAAGTACCTGCCGCCGACGCTGAAATGGTAGGGGATAGGGTTGCCCGATTTCAGTGCTTGTCCTTGGCGTAGATCGATACCTTGGTTTCGCGGTCTCCGATAATGTCTTTGGCCCGTTTGAGGGCTTTGGCGGTGCTGAGGGTGGGGTTTGATTCCTCGTCTTCAAAGAGGTTTATCGAATTGATAACGTCTACGAGTCCTGATCGTTTGAATATTCTCATGGTATCGGGGCGAACTTCGCTGACAAGGAGTATGCGATTACGCTCATTCATGTATTTGATCAACTCTTCGAGGGCCATGCAACTGGTGGCATCGAGGTTGTGGGCGTTACGCAATTTCATGATAACCACTTTTAGGTTTTCCGCATCGCTTACTCGCCGCATCTGGTCGCGGAACAACTCCGATGCCCCGAAGAATAACTCTCCCTCAACATGGACAATGGAAACCTCTAGGTTTTCATCCTCGGGCTTGCGCTCTCTTTTACCAAGCTTGCCCTCGTCATCGAACGCATACTCTACAATTTCCGGATGGGCGACTTTCTTGATAAAAAGGGCGATGGAGCACACGGCCCCGATATAGATAGCGAAATCCAATGCGAACACAAGTCCCGTTAGAAAAGTAACAAAAAACGTGATGCTGTCCGAACGAGTGGTTTTTGTGACCATTCGAAGCTGGTGCTTGTTGATGAGGGAAATCCCGATCGTAACTACAACAACCGCGAGAGAAGCACTAGGAATGTATCCAATCAGCGGGCCCAATAGAATGGCGCCAATAAGGACGATGATTCCAGAGTACAATCCAGACAACGGTGTGGTGGCTCCGCTGTTGGCGTTAAGCTGAGAACGAGTGAGCGACCCGGAAGCGGCCATTCCTGAAAGGAGTCCGCAAGCGATGTTGGCCATCCCGGAACTCAGCATCTCCTGGTTGCTGTCAAGGCGAGCTCCCTCCCGTGCGGCCAGTGATTTTCCGATCGAGTTTCCCTCGAGAACACAGAGCAGGGCGATCGCCATTGCGGGCGTGATCAGCAAGTTGATGGTGTCAAAGTTGACGTTGGGAATGGATGGCCCCCAGTCGGACAAATTGAGACTGGGCATCAATTGAACGTGCAGCGACGGTTCAATTTTCTGGGCAATGAACGCTATTAAGGAAGAGAGAATGAGGGTAAAAGCGACATTGGGGAGCCTCGGAGAAAATCGTCGAAAAGCTAGATATATCAGCAAAGTAATTACGCTCAGTCCAAGGGTGGGCAGATGAGTCCGGTCGATACTTTTAGCGGTCGCAGCTAGTACTTCAAAGAATGTGGTTGCCTGGATGCTGTCGCCGAATTCGAATCCGAGGGCTTTCTTGATTTGATTGGCTATGATTAGGGCAGCCGCGGCAGTAATGTATCCAGTTATTACTGTTCTAGAAATATATTGAATCAGGGTCGCGATCCCTAAATAGGCACCTGCCACCAATATAATCCCGACCATCAGTAACAGCAGAGAGATGTATCCTACGGCTTGATCTCCGGCGATACCCAGCGCGGCGAACGAACTGAGGACCATAACGGAAGTCGCGTTGGTGGGGCCAAGGACAATGAATTTGGATCCAGCAAAGTACATTCCGACAACCGAAGCGATAGCGGAGCCGAAAAGGCCGTACGAGAGCGGGAGTCCTGCGATGACGGCATAGGCCATGCCTTGGGGAAAAGCGAGAAGGGCGACGTTGACCGCGGCATGGAGGTCTCCTGATAGCAAAGCGCGATTGTATCCAGCCGCGGTCTTGCGCAGCGGGAAAAGATCCAGTTTTTTGGCAAAGACCCTAGACTTGGTTTTTGATACGTTGGGAGAGGCGCTAGCCATATGAATCAACTGAGGATTTCGGGATAAAGGGGATAAATCGAGCTTAATGTCGTATCTTACAAAGATGGTCCTCTCGGTCGGACGACTTTTGATTGCCCAACCCGAAAGTGATTTCCGATTGAAAGTGTGAAACCCGTGGCAATGATGCGAGGCACATGATCTCACAGAGTGAATTGCCGGTCTACGACCCATCGAATCCCGATCATCGACTCTACTTGTTTTTGGAGAACAACAAGTTGCTATTGAGACGCGCTCAAAGGGCAGATCGGGACGGATACGTGCTTGAACGACTCAATGGAAATTCACTTTTTCAGAAGATCGAATCGGGGGTGCCGGTAGCCATTTGCCGAAACGGGAACCACTATGTCTTCTTTTCGAACGTGAAGGGTTGCGATATTCCCCCAGTGTTGGCGGCTGAAGGCTGCGAAACTGCTTCTTTGAGAACGATTGAAGCGTATGGAAAAGAGGGTGGAAGACTCTCAGCAGAGCTTCTCGAAGATGGGCCGGTGATTCGAGCGCACGCAATTCGGATTCCGTACCTGAACTTCAAAGAGACGGACTACATATACCGATTTCGAACGGACAAGCAGAGAAACAGAGACGTTTATCACGTCGACGCCTCCTCAATGGCCTTGTACCACAGTGCGCTTTGTGATGCGATCAAGGCAGTCAAGCGGACGAAAGAGCGTTCGGCGGCTGATCCGGCGAGGCTTGATTTTGGAGCGGTTGAGTATCTGCTTCCGAGTCATTTCGGTTTTTGTCTCGGTGTTCAGAATGCGATAGAACGCGCGTACGAGACGATCGCGTCGAATCCGGACAAGCGGGTATTCATGCTCAGCGAGCTAATACACAATCCGTTTGTGAATGAAGATTTGAGACGGAGGGGGCTTCGTTACTTGCAGAGCGACAAGGGCGTGTCTGTGGTGGATCCTGAGACCGACGTAGCCTATTGGGATTCAGTGACTGATGAGGACATCGTGATTATTCCGGCTTTCGGCGCACGGGACGAAGACAAATTGAGATTGATCGAGCGGGGACTCCCACTCAATGCGTACGATGCTACTTGCATGCTCGTGGAAAAAGTCTGGAAAGCGGCCAAGCGCTTCGGACAAAAGGGGTTCACAGTAGTGATCCACGGAAAAGCGGAGCACGAGGAGACGAAGGCAACCTTTTCAAACAGTTCGAAGTATGCGCCCTCCATAGTCGTCCGGGATCTCAAGGAAGCGGCATTGCTGGCAGAGGTGATAAAGGCGGATAATGAAACCGAGAAGGTGGAGTTGTTTTTACCCTTTAAAGCCCGTTGCAGTGAAGGCTTCGATTTGAGCGGCGACTTGGCAAAATTGGCAGTCGTCAATCAGACTACTCTCCTTCGCAATGAGACACTAAGAATTATCGAGCTTCTCGAGTCCGCTTTGGAGGACCGATACGGCAGAGCGCATATCGAGGAGCATATGGCGATGAGCAGCAAGGGAGACACCCTTTGTTACGCCACCCAAGTAAACCAAGACGCTTTGGCCCAGGCAATAAAGCAACCGGTGGACGTTGCGATTGTTGTGGGAGGAAAGAACAGTTCCAACACGTATCAGCTGTATCGAATATGTGAGGAAGCGTTTGGAGAACGAGCTTTCTACATTCAGTCAGAGTCGAATATTTTATCCCGGTCCCAGATAGAGCATTTTATATTTCCTTACGATCCAAAGAACCCGCAACAAGGGCGGATGGAGACGCGAGCGTTTTTGCCGATGCGAGACGCCCCTATGAAAATCCTCATTACGGGAGGCGCCTCCTGCCCAGATGGGTTGCTTCAACAGATCATAGCGAAAGTGAATAGTTATTTTGATTCTGAGCAAATTAGGAGTTTAGATGAAGTCATTACGGGTGTGGGAGCGATGACAAAGTTGGGATAGCGAGCGATCTTGCTTCTTCGTGTTAGCTACGGTGGCTCAAGCCGAGCACCCATAAGAGAGATGAGAATTTTTGGAAGTTCTGACCGTTCCGACGAGGAGCACTTTTGCTGGCATTCGTTCCGATCGCAGAAAGGATTGCTATTTTCCACAAGTTTTCTTTCAGGATTATAATTATGCCCATTTACGAATTCTACTGTAAGGAAAACAACACGCTATACTCCTTTCTCGCTAAGTCGTTGGCCTACCAGAATTCCGTTCCGCGGTGTCCCGAAGACCCACAATTTTCCATGGAAAAAAAGGTGTCTGGATTTGCGTTTATAGGAAAGGCGAAGGATCCAACCGATGCGAATGGAATGGATGATATTGACGACGCCAAAATGGAAAGCGTCATGGCGGAGCTAGAGCGGGACATGGCGGGATTCAGCGAAGACAATCCAGACCCGAAGCAGATGGCGCATCTGATGAGAAAGATGTCTTCCCTCACTGGGGAAAAACTGCCGGGCGAAATGGAGGAGATGGTCCGCCGTCTGGAAGCCGGGGAGGATCCGGAGAAGTTGGAAGAGGAATTCGGCGACTCGATGGACGATCTGGGAGAAGATTGGATGGGGGAGAATGGAGCCGGTGGTCTCCAGAACCTACGTCGTCGATTCAGGGGACCAAAAAAGGATCCTGAGCTATACGACATGTCACAGTACTGTGACTGAGAAGAAAAAGATCTTTATTTCTGATCATAGGTTAAGTAACGCTTACTTCGAATGACAGCTAACCCGCAGAGCTTAATTGGTCGAAACCCGACGCGTTTTTTCGATGTGCCGGAAAGGGATTGCTCGCTTTGGTGGATCCATGAATTGGCTCGACGATGGTCTCACGGTGAAAAGTAGTCCGTAGTTCAGCCCATCTATTTTGATCGAGCCCGATGTTCTCAAGCATCGGGTTTTTTGTTTTTCCAAAATCGCTTTTTAAGCCAATCGGCATGAAACCTTTCACCCATTTTACACAAACGTCCTTCTTTGGAAGACCCTATGAGGAGCTTATCCTTTGCTTCGGCCTTGAGGAGAATGATCTCAAAGGAAAAGCGATCCTCGATTGTCCCTCAGGACCTTCATCCTTCGTTGCCGAGGCGAACCCGGCAGGAATTCTAGCGACGGGAAGCGATCCGATGTTCTATCGAAATCCGGATGCGATCGAAAAACTCGCGTATTAGGACTTTGAGGACATTTTTTCAGGGTTCAGTCAAAGCGAGAATTCATAGTCGCGAAACCCTATCAATCCATCGACGAATCGAAGCGAATTCGCTTGGAGGCCTTGAAGCGATTCTTGGCGCACTACCGAAGCGCTTTCCCACTGGGTCGTTACGTTGGTCCAGCGCTACCCGATCTACCTTTTGCGGACCGGAGTTTCGGTATCACGCTTTGTGGCCACTTGCTCTTCATCTACTCGAGCCTCTTCGATCTGGACTTCTTCTATCGATCGATTCGCGAGTTCTGTCGGGTTTCGCGTGAGGAAGTTCGAGTCCATCCGACCGTTGACAGCTCGGGGATGAAATATGGAAAACTCAGTGAGTTTCGGGAGCGCATCGAGGATCTCGGTTACGCTACCCAAATTCTAGATGTCGATCACGAGTTCTTTCGTGGCGCGAACCAGACGTTGGGGATCTTGGTAAACCTAAAATAGTCTAGGAGCTCCCCTTGATCTTCCCGTCACCTGAAAGGAGGACGGCGATGGGTCGAGTCTGCTGAAAATGGGAGCAGATGATCATGGCGATCACTGTGATGGGTACGCAAAGGAACATTCCAGGCACGCCCCAGAGGGATCCCCAAAGACTGAGGGAAAGGAGAATCACGAGCGGGCTGAGGTTCAAAGAGTTTCCCATAAGACGGGGTTCTAGAAAATTCCCCACTAGAACTTGGGCAGCCACGACGCCTCCAATCGTGACACCAATTTTAGTGGGCTCTTCGAATTGGATGAGGGCAAGGACCGAAGGAAAGGCGGTAGCCAGTATCGAACCTACGGTGGGAATAAAGTTGAAGAAGAAGATCAGCATTGCCCAGAAGGCGGCGAAATCGAGGCCTACAGACGTCATTATCGCGAAACTCAGTATACCGGTGGTCAGGCTAGTGAGGGTTTTAATACCAATGTACTTGCGAGTATCCTTGTCGATTTGAGTGATGATTTTAAAGACCTCGTTTTCTTTGATATTCCCATGAGCCATCCCTTTGATCTTTGGTCCAAAACTGCGCTGCTCCAAAAATAGAAAAACAACATAGATGCTGATGAGGCCGGCGTTTCCAGCGAGTGAGCCGAGGGCTCCCGCGACCATTTTGAGCAGTGAACTGAAGTTCAGCTGGTTTACGAATTCCTTGATCGGAGGGGGTTCCTCAAACGGTAGCCAGCCATAGACCTTGTCAATCATTGGGCCAATTTTTTCCTGATACTCTGGCGCGACTCGCACGACCTCGCTCACGTTCTTCGTAATGAAATTGAAAAACACGCTCAGGATTGCAACAATCGCCATCACCGAGGCGATATACCGCAAAGATGCCGGAAGCGATCGCCCTCCGATCTTCAATTTCATTATTGCGAACGAGAGCACGTTGATGAGGTACCAAATGAAGACTGCCAGAATTAGCGGGATTATGAGCTTTTGGCCGATGTAGAGGATGAAGAAGACGGTGACCGTTATTCCTAGCCAGAGAAAAGATCGGAGAAGGTGGGATTGGGGAAGCTCAGAAGAAGTCATGGGATCGTATGAGTATTTGCCCAAGGTGTAAGAATCCTCGCTCCTAATCGAGTCAGAAAGTCAATCGGCTCAAATATTTGTCGGGGGCAAAGATCCCTTAAGATCATGTAGATCAAAGAGTTTTGAGTAACATAGATTTCTGGAACCAATTCTGCTAACATTTGGTCTCATTCAAACGGGAGACTGCTCAGTTTTTAAGTGTGAGAAAAGTTTGGAGAATTTTTTTCTGGAGTGGATTTGAGGAACCCAGAAAACTAGAGGAGGGCCCGGGCGGATGGGGATTCGCCCGGGTTTTTCGCGTTTTAGCCTCAAAATTTCGTTCCAAAGGGTTCGCTCCGAGCTTGCGGCGGATGAGGATTTGAGTTTGTGGTCAGTCGTCCATTTTAAAGGAAATGCCTACTTACTCTGAACTTGTTAAACCTGAACTACTCTCGCAGCCTGTGTATCAGCCGGGTAAACCGATCGAGTACGTAGCCCGTGAGCTGGGGCTGAACCCGAACACAATCGTCAAACTCGCATCCAACGAAAATCCATTGGGAGCTTCGGCTAGAGCGATAGAGGCTGGGAAAAAGGCACTGGATAGCGTTGAGCTGTATCCGGATGGCGGATGCTACGAGTTGAAAAACGCTCTTGCTCAGCTGCTAAAAATGGAACCGGATCAATTTATCGTAGGAAATGGATCGAACGAAGTCCTCGAACTGTTAGGGCATGCATTTGTGCGTGAAGGTGACGAAGTGGTCATGGGGGAAGGCTCGTTTATCGTATATAAACTGGTTACCCTGCTTTTTGGTGGTCGGCCAGTTGAAGTGCCCACGATAAATCACCGACACGATTTAAAAGGAATGCGGGAGGCGGTTACGGATAGGACCAGGATCGTTTTTTTGGCGAGTCCGGACAACCCGAGTGGATCGGCTAATACATCGAGCGAAATCGAGGAGCTGGTTGAGGCCCTTCCCGACGATGTTCTCTTTGTTCTTGATGAGGCGTATTCTGAATATCAGGACGAACCCGTTGATTTAAGACCGTTGATTGCCAAGGGTAAAAAAGTGCTCTGCACAAGAACCTTTTCCAAGATCTACGGTCTGGCAGGGCTTCGAGTTGGTTACGGATACGGAGATCCGGAATTGGTGTCTCTCTTGAATCGTGCTCGCGCTCCGTTCAATGTTAATTCGGTAGCCTTGGCCGCATCCCGTGCAGCCCTTGAAGATCAGGGCTTCGTTTCTTCATGCCGTATCGCTAATGCTGCGGGATTGCGTTATTTTGTGGAATGTGTAGAATCATTGAATATCGAATACATTTCCAGTTCAGCGAATTTCATAACGCTAAACGTTGCAGATGGCAACGCGGCTTTCGAAGCGATGCAGCGAGAAGGGATCATCGTTCGACCCTTGGCACCTTACGGGATGAGCCAATGGATCCGTGTATCAGTGGGAACGGAAGAACAGAATGAGCTGGCAATTAAGGCGCTCACTTCGTTCTTGAGTCGGTAGGGTGAGTAGTCGCATTGTAGGAGTTTGGGTTCTACTTTGATACACAGGTGAATTTCTCTTCGAACGAATTGATTCTCTTCGGGATAGCCATACTCGTTCTTCTCGGGATGAACGCTGTTTTCGTTGCGACGGAGTTCAGCCTCATGAAAATGCGCTTCACGCGTTTCGGAACGGGTAAAATGGATGAGCTGAAGGAGTCAAAGCCCGTTGCGGACCTTTTGGAGAATATGAGTTCGAGCCTGAAGATACTTAGATTGGGCATCACTTTAAGCACGATTGTGTTAGGGATACTCTTCGTTCCCCTGGTTTACGCAGGGCTGGCGTCGCAGGATTGGTTTGGCGAATATCCACTTGGAATGGCGATCGTATTTGGAATAGTCTTTTCCGTGAGCATCGGCTTTGTTTTTGGCGAACTGATTCCTCGGTCCATTGCTATGCAGGCCCCGATTAGGACCCTCCAGTTTACGGTGCCTTTTGTCCGAATTTTCCAGTTCATCGCCCAACCTCTCTCGAACCTGTTTAACGCGGTATCCCGAATGGTGCTCAAGGCGCTTCGTCTCGACGCTGATTCCGATCTCAATTTGATCGATGTAGAATCGCAAATCCGGTCGATCGTCAGTAATGGGGACGAACTGCCGGAGGTGACGGAAAGCATTTTGAATAACGTGATGGATTTGCGAAAGCGCGTGGCCCACGACATCATGATCCCTCGGAATCAGCTCAAGTTTTTCGACGTGGAGGACTCTCCTGACGAAAATCTAAAAGTCGCTAGAGAGACAGGTCATACCCGTTTCCCCGTTTGCGAGGGGGATCTCGATCAATGCGTGGGGATTGTTCATATCAAGGACGTCTTCCGCATTGGGAAGTCCTCTGAGGAAATTGATTTGAATGAGGTAAAACGTCCGATAGCCCGGTTTTCCATGGACGAACCGTTGGAGTCGGTCTTGCAGGGCTTTCTAAAGCAAAAGCAGCACTTCGCTCTTCTGATTGACGAGTTTGGCGGTACGGTTGGGGCGGTTACGCTGGAGGACGTGCTGGAGGAGCTGGTAGGCGAGATCCAGGACGAGTTTGATCGCGATCGGGAAATGATTTCGAAACTCGGTGAAAACTCCTATCTCGTGGACGGCCTAACGCCTTTGCATGACGTTTCCCAAGAAATTGGGGTTGAATTGGAGTCGGAGGAAGTTTCGACGTTTGGAGGCTTCATAACGGTAAAACTGGGTCGAATGCCGAGACTCAATGAGGTTTTCACTATCGGTAATTTGGAAATTACGGCGGGAAGCATGGACGACAAAAGAGTGATAGCCGCCAGTGTAAACGTGCTAGAGTGGCGAGATAGTGCGGAGGAAGGGAACCCCGGCGTTGATGATCGTCCGAGTGATAGTGATTTAGAGGCTTGAGTTTTCTTGCGAAAGGGGCTTTTGTGAGGGCTGGGAAAATCGTTTCCAATCAAACTCAACAACAACTCTAGATGCTAGGTCTTTGTCCCTCAGTTTACGGTCGGAATGTCTCCCTTGGGCTACTGTGCCTTGGGTTGGGATATTCAGGGCTGTTTGCGGACGAATCGGGCCAAAGTCTTGAAGCAACGAGTGAAGCGTCAGGAAAAGAGTACGTGGTTCCTGTGTTGGGATACTCTTTTGACAGAGATTTGGAGCACGCGGCTCCTTTGGACTATCATTCCGCGAAAAGTTCAGGATTGCCTCTGGCGCTGAAGCATCGGGTAGATGCGATTTGGTCGGGAGGTCGTTTTTTTGGTCCCAGCGACACAACCGCATCCGATTACCCAGTAGTGGCGGAAGTCAGCTATCGCCTGCGTCGCTCTCCTTGGTCTGATCCAGAACGAATGGTTGAAGCGCGACTTCTTGACGGCTCGCGTTTTCAAGGTCTCGTGGCGCGAGAGTTTGGCAAGGGGCAGGAGTATGAGATGTCGATAGCGGTTCAACACTACCAGTCGGTACTATCAGGTGAGGGTTCAGGCATTTTGGACCAGACTAGTATTCCGGTGGAGATCCGGGCTGATTTAGGACAAAACGCAGATTTCATTGCAGGTATGGAGTTTCGTTCGACCTCCCTGACTACGAAGGGGGACTTTTCCCAGTCCTCGGAACAGGCAGCAAAAGTCGGCTTTGGATCGGAGCTTTCGGATGGTCTTTACGGACAAGTAACTGCGGGGGGTAGAAATTCCCGGTTTTCAGATGGCAGAACGAACGCTGCAGTCGAACTCGATGCCGCTATAATTTGGCAGGCTGGATCCGATTCCCAATATTCTCTCACTTTCAATCGTTCGACAAGGCCTTCCCTGATCGCCAACGACTTTGTAGAGGCGGATACGGTTTCATTTACAGGTGATTTCACGCTTTCGGATATGTGGTCCGCCTATTACGGGGTGTCGAATAGTTGGGTGGAAATGGAACCGAGCTTTGGTAAGGATATCTTTAGTGGCGAAATGGCGGTCAGTTTCTCTCCGACCCAATCGATCAGTTTTTCAGGGGGCTATGTATACCGCAGTGGGAGCCTGAGCCAGCTAAATGAGTTTGAGGCGGAACAGATTATCCGTTTATCCGCCTCAGTGTCCTATTAGGTTTCGAAAGCCGTGGTTTTACTGGAAGGCTGCACGGCGAAGGCGGTCGTTGATGGTCCTGCCCAGATCAAGTTCTGGAGCTTCTTCAACGACGATTTTCTTGTAGCCAGCGGCATCGAGCTCTCTTAGTTTTGCGTAGAGCTGCGATGCAATACGGTCAAGCTCCCCGTTCTCTGAAAGCCAATGGATGTGGCTGGAGGATGAGTGAGACGGTTTACGAAGAAGTAGATAGGCAATGGATCCGTCACCCTTTTGGAGTTCTTCTTCCAGAACCGGGACTGATCTAAGTTCAAGCTTAGTTTTCGGGCTGTAGTGCTTTGGCAGCGCTCCGGGAGCAATCGACATTCCGCTTTGATGGGGAAGCGGGCGATCGACTCGTCTTTTTACAGCGTCTTCAATTTGCTCAATGGGTAGGGCTCCGTATCTAAGGATACGCGCGGATTTGGGGTCACGAACATCGATTATCGTCGATTCAACTCCCAGGTGGCACGGACCCCCGTCGAGGATCGTTTCGATCCGATCCCCCAGATTCGCTTGAACGTGGATTGCGAGGGTGGGACTGATATAGGCAAAAGGATTGGCGCTAGGCGCAGCTAGGGGGAAGTCACATCCTTCAATGAGTTCGCGGAAGATGGGGTGACTCGGGCATCGGACGGCGACGGAGTCATGGCCTGCAGTAACGATATCGGGGATGATTGACTTTTTGGGTAGAACCAAGGTCAGCGGTCCAGGCCAGAAGGCTTCGGCGAGTCTTTTTGCAAGTGGATTGGTTTCACAGTACTGTTCAAGTGATTCGAAATCTGGAACGTGACAAATGAGGGGGTCATTGTGGGGCCGTTCTTTGACGGTAAAGATTTTCTGACAGGCCTTGGGGTCCAGCGCATTAGCCGCTAATCCGTAGACGGTTTCTGTGGGAACCGCTACGAGCTCTCCTAAACGCAAAAACTTGCGAATTTCACGCAAGTTTTCCTCGTTGGGTTTTAGTATAGTAGCCACAGTTAACTGGTTTGCAGGTAAACCCGTACCCGCACTGACTCGTAGCAGCTTGGGCGGATTACTGCATCGTCAGCATATTGCGAGCGCGTTTGATCGCCTTGTTGATCTTGCGCTGCTGCTTGGATGACAGACGAGTCACTTTGCGAGGAAGGATCTTGCCTGTCTCGGTGACATAACGGCTCATGATGTGAGCATGGGTGAAGTCCAGCTCTTGTGGAGTGAGGCTTCTGTTTATCTCTTCGTTAACCATAGGAAGGGGGGAAAGTAGGATCGGGCTTTCCGTTGTCAATAGCGGAAAGTGGGAAATTCTGTGGAAGTCAGCCTTTACAGATGGGACAAATTTCGGCAAAACCCCCTCTCCTTAATCGCAGATGCTCGATTTCTGCTGGGGCCATAGTTCAACGGATAGAACAAGCGTTTCCTAAACGTTAGATCTGAGTTCGATTCTCGGTGGCCCTACCAGCAGCATGATTTTAGTCTATCAAGCGGGATAGAGTTCAATTGAGCCAGATGGTGCCGCAATAGGCTCCACGGGAGTGTAGGAGGGTCGGATTACCACCACTGGCTCCAGCATTTCACTCGTATTGTTTTTGGAGACATAGGCATTGGCGGCCTCGGTCGCGTCTGCTTTGGTCGCAAACCGGTATCCGATTTGCTCGCAATTGACGAATGCTCGCCATGAAGTGACGGGCGGACGATATCCTTTCATATAGTTAATCTTCTCGGGTTCCATTCGAAGGAGTCTTTTTAGACACCTCTGCAAGGGAAAGTGAGGATTAGCGGTATTGTTACTTCTGTCAAGGATGGCTAAGCGCAATTACGAGGACCCTATCTAGTTTACAGGTAGTTTAATCTTTCCCGAAGCGATCTCTGCGATTGTATTAGGATATAGAATATGCTCCAATTCCAAGACTCGCTTTTGAAGGGTCGCTGGTGTGTCGCTTGTATCCACTTTAAGCATCGCTTGACGGATGATTTGACCCTGATCGTATCCGTTGTCGATCAAGTGTACCGTAGCGCCAGATTGGGGTTCACCCGCTGCGACCACTGCCTCGTGAACGCGTATACCGAACATGCCCTGACCCCCAAACTTGGGAAGAAGGGAAGGATGGATATTCAGAATCCGATTTGAGAAAGTGGAAAGCGTAGTGGGACCGATCTTTTTCATGTAGCCTGCCAATACGACTAGATCGACTCCGGCTTCCAGAAGTGACTTCTCCATTTGGCGATCAAGCTGATCTGGATCGGCATGGGTCCTCCCGTTAAGGATTTCAACGGGTAATTGGGCGTCACGGGCTCTTTCGACCGCGATTGCGTTCGGGTTATTGCAAATTAGAATCACTGGCTTGCCTGCAATCGCTCCACTGAGGCATTGGTCGATTATCGCTTGCATGTTGCTGCCGCCGTGGGAGGCCAGAAAACCCAGTTTCATATGAGGGAGGTTGATTGGTCGCCTCGTGGAGATCAATAGACTTTGCTCCAAAAATGAGGGGGGAAGACCGCCGTTGTCTGATCGACTATGCTAGAAAACCTGGATGGCAGAAACTAAAGCCCATCGCGAGCTGAAGGCATTGTCGGTCGATTGGCTGAGGCTAAGGGGTTGCGACGCAATCGCGCCAGAAGTGAAACTCCCACTATCGAATTATCGAGTGGATGTAGCGGGCTATCGTTCTCTAAGACGGATGTTGGATTCCCCTGGTGAAACGTTTGCGGTGGAATGCAAGCAAAGCCGAGCGGATTTCCTGCGTGATGCTGGATTGGAAGAGGCGTCTAAATCGGAGCGTTGCGATTTGCGGGAACGGTTGCGAACACTCCGGGCCCTTCTAGTTGTGCATCTTCCTCAATGTCGGAGGCATCAGTCATTATTTTCAGAATACGACACATTTGACTTTTGCGACTGGCGTCACGAAGCGTGGTACCGGCTGACAAGACGATTGCAGGTTTTAGAGAATCGTTTGGAGCATGGGGTAAAATTCTCCAAGATTGCGCGATACGGTTGCGCGAATTACTGCTACATCGCAGCGAGCGATGGGGTCGTTGCCTTGGATTCAGAAATACCGATGGGCTGGGGTCTCCTTCGGAGGAAAGACGGTGTTTTGGAAGTGATCAAGGAAGCCCTCCGCCTTGATTCAATAAACGCTGTGCGGCTGAAGCTACTGGAGCGAATAGCTAGATCAAAAAGTGGGTGATGATTGAGCCCGCACCGACTATAAAACAGTAGTAAGCAAAGTGAATGAGCTTTCCTCTAGTCACAATTGCGATCATCCACCGACACGCGAGCATTCCGGAAAGAAAGGCGGCCAGGAATCCAACGATGAGAGGAAGCGCGGTCACTGAACTATTCGCCATCCCCCCATCGATAATATCCTTAGCATTTGCTCCAATAATGGGTATCAGAACCATAAGGAATGAGAACCGTGCGACCTTCTTCTTGTCGACGCCAAGTAGCAGTCCGACAGCGATCGTCGAGCCAGAACGGGAAATCCCAGGCAATACAGCGATTGCTTGGGTGATTCCGATGAGGAAGGCCTTTGTCTTGCTTACTTCATCTCCAACTTGAGGGGAATAGTAGGTGAAGGCGAGCAGCGCTCCCGTGACGAGCAGCATGCATCCGACGAGTAACACGTTATTGCTAAAGAGGCTTTCGATTTCCTCTTTGAACAGCAATCCTATGGCGACGACGGGTATCGCTGAAATCGCAATTTTAAGGATGTAGTCGGTAGATTCGTTCCAGCGAAATTGTAGAGCGCCCTTGATAAGGCCGAGGATGTCGCGATGAAACACGACTATGGTGCTGAGAACGGTGGCTCCGTGGACCACGACGGTAAATGTAACGTCACTGTTTGCTTCAATGCCCAGCAATGCCTTTCCTAGTTCGAGATGTCCGCTGCTGCTGACGGGAAGAAATTCAGTCAGACCTTGTATAACCCCTAGGATAATGGCTTCTAGCAATGACATGTTTCAGGCGAATTAGAGTGTGATCGGCTGGCGTAGCGAGACTGAAAATGGAGGGAGGGCCAGAGTTGAGGGACGGTCTGGTTTGGTCTGAAGATACTCTCGGTCCAAGTCAGACGAACTTGAGCAATTGATTTGTCATCGATTGGGACTGCGAGTCGTAGGGTGATCCGAAAAGGTTGAAGTGATTCAGGCAATGATAGAGATTGTAGAGGATCTTGCGTTGCGCATAACCCTGATCAAGAGGATAGGCTTCGTTGTATGCGGCGTAGAATTTGGGATGAAACCCTCCAAAAAACTCGTTAAGCGCTAGATCGGTTTCCCGGTCACCATAGTAGCAACAAGGGTCGAAGGCGAATGGAGCTCCATTGGTATCGAATCCGACGTTTCCAGACCACAGGTCTCCGTGCAGTCGTGAAGGCGATGGCGAGTAGCCGTCAAAGAATGATGATAAACTTGTTAGAAGTTGGGGTCCGTTTTTCAGCTTGAAACCGTTTTTCTGGGCCAGATCCATCTGATGCAGAAGGCGACGATTGCGAAAAAACGAGATCCAATCATCGGATACACTGTTTATTTGTTTTGTGGCGCCGATCGTGTTGTCTCGATGCCAGCCGAAGTGAGGCAGGATGGATTGGTGGAGTTGGGCAAGCTGCTCCCCTAATCGTTCCCAGCTTGTCTCAGCGGGTCGACCCGAGGAAATGAACTCCAGCACTAAGTAGGATTGGTTCTCAGCGGTCCCAGAGCAAATAGGTTCAGGAACCCGAATGGTTCCAGTCCCGTTCAATTCGTCTAGGGCTGCTTGTTCTTCCTCAAAGTGAATGAGAAATGACTCTGTATTTCGCTTCAGAAAGTATGAGCGATCGCTGCCGTCTAGGCGTTCGGCTTTGCTGATGCAGCCTCCTGCGAGGGAAGTTCGATTAACGATCTGGAACGATCTAGAGGTCGTTTGGGATACCGTTGCTTCGACTGCTTGATAGAATGCTCCTGACATCAGGGGTTCGATTGGGAGAGAGCGAGGGAGGGAAACCGGTCATTCGGGTCTCAAAAGTCACTACTTCTCCGACTTGAGAATATTTTTCAGAAGCCCTTCGCAGCCGTCCTCCAGGAGATCGAGTACATGTTCGAATCCCTGCGGTCCGCCAAAATAGGGATCAGGCACTTCTGTATCATCGTGATTGCGGCAGTATTCGCAAAAAAGCCGCACCTTTTCCATAGCCTGGGGATTTGGAGCGATGCGCTGCAGATCACTAAAATTTGCCCGGTCCATCGCGAGTATGAGATCGAATTTTTCGAAATCTTCGGGGCGCACCCCTCGAGCCTTCCCATTCATGGGCAATCCTCGGCGTTGTCCGGCAGCGGTCATGCGAGAATCAGGAGAATGCCCTGCATGGGCATCCAGTGTACCGGCAGAATCACAGATTATTTGGGAAAAATCGGATTGCTCGAGCCGTTGCCTCATCACGTTTTCTGCGGCGGGAGAGCGGCAAATATTCCCCCAGCAAACGAAGAGGATCGAACTAATTTTTGAGTCTTGGTTTAACATCGATACGGGTGGCTGAATTTAAACCCGGGGATGGGCCACAAATTCGCATTTTGGAGGGTACAACGTGTTTTATCCTTTGCTGTTAACCCAAAATCGAATTAATTTTTCTCTATTATGATAGATTCGATTAAAAAAGCTATGTTAGCAGGAGTCGGAGCCGCGGTTTTGACTAAGGATAAGGTGGAAGAAGCCCTCGGTGAACTGGTGGAAAAGGGAAAGATCTCAGCGAACGACGCGAAAGAAACGGCCAGAAAGATTTCTGACGATGGAAAGCAGGAGTTCGAGTCTGCCTCGGCGACTCTGCAAGAGAAATTTGATGAGCTGCTCAGTAAAATGGGCCAGAAAAATTCCGAACGTATAGATAGCCTGGAGACCAAAGTTTCTGAACTGGAGGCGCGGCTGTCTGAATTTGAAGCTGCGAACGCCAAGTCGGCAAAGTCTAAATAGGTATCCCACTTTTCCCGTTGAATTCGCTAAACGCGCAATGGCGCAGGTAGCTGAGTTAGATGAGCGTACTATTTTGAATACACCTTGTGCCTATCAAGACCTTTGAACTGATTGCCAATTTTTCTCGGGCGAGAGAGATCGTTTCTGTCCTGGCGAGGAATGGATTTGCGGACCTGCTTCAGCGTTTGGATCTGCCGCCTCAAATCTTGAGGGCCTTCGGTACGTCGGACAAGGAGAAGCTGAGTCAATGGGAACGGGTTCGCGAGGTGCTGGAACAGCTCGGGCCGACATTCATCAAGTTTGGGCAGCTCTTGAGCATGCGGCCTGATGTGGTGCCAGAGTCATTGATCAATGAGTTGCGTAAACTTCAGGAGAGTGTGCCACCCGATGATTTTGACGCAGTCCGACCGGTAATAGAGGGCGCTTTGGAGGCTTCTCTGGAAGAGATATTTGAATCGTTCGATCAAACCGCAGCAGCGGGCGCATCCATGGCCCAGGTACACTTTGCCGTTTTAAAGAAGACGCGTGAAGAAGTTGCAGTGAAAGTCCGGCGACCAGGACTTGGAAAGACCATCGATGCAGATTTCGATATACTGATGTGGTTTGCGCAACAAGCGCACGAGCGTATAGAAGAGCTAAAGCCCTACGATCTCCCAGGAGTTGTGGAGACCTTGAGAAAGGGCTTGGAAAAGGAAATCGACTTTAGAAACGAAGCTCGGAGCCTAGCCTTTTTCGCGTTACAGAATCCCTATCCGGAAACGGTGCACGCTCCGAAGATCTACGAGGAACTCTGCTCGAAGCGGGTTCTTGTGATGGAGCGCATCGATGGAAAGCGGCTTTCCGAGCTGGAAGTGGACACTCCGGAGTCCAAGCAGATCGCCGACAATGGATCGCGGTCGCTTTTTCACCAGATCCTAATAACCGGCTTCTTTCATGCAGATCCTCATGAAGGGAACCTGAGGCTCATGTCGGATGGTCGACTGTGTCTGCTCGATTGGGGTTTGGTGGGCCAGCTGACCCGTCGCATGCGTTATGGGTTGGTCGATTTGTTTCTAGCGTTTATCCAGGGAAACGCGGAGAGGGTGGTGCGTACTGCGGTCAATCTAGCGGATTCCGGCTCACCGATTGACGAGAGAAGCATGGAAAGGGAAGTGATGGTTGCAATGCGAGAGCACTACAATCCCGAGACTGGCGTGGGGAATATAGGACGGGCGATCCTTCAATTGCTGTACATTTTTGGGCGTAACGGAATCGACCTGGCACGCGAGTACTCTTTGACCGCAAAGGCGATTCTTTGTGTGGAAGAGATGGGCTCTACTTTGAACTCCGACTATAATTTAAAGGACGCCTTTGAACCCATTTTGATCGATCTGATGAAAGAGCGGCGGAATCCTGCCCGTCTGCTCAAAGAAGCTCGAGACAGCGCGATGCAAGGGATGCAATATTTGCAGAGCCTTCCGGATGAGTTGCGACGCATTCTGAAAAAAATCGAGAAAGACAGTCTTAAGGTGAACCTTCAACACAAGGGTCTTGAGGAACTCGACTACACCATTAGCGACGCCAGCAACAAAATCACATTGGGCATCATCATTGGCTGTCTCATTGTAGGCTCATCCCTCGTCATCACCACCGACATCCCGCCGCTTTTATTCGGAATCCCAGTAATCGGGTGGATTGGCTATGTGATTTCAATGATTCTAGGGATTTGGGTGGCGTTTGACATCATCAGAGGCAGCAGAAAGCGTTAGCCATCTTTGGCAGCGGGATTTTTCCCTGACTGAAACAATCCCCATTCCTTCCTGGGATGGGTAATCGTTTGATTGTCTTCTTCGGGACGACTTCAAAACAATTCATCCGTAAGCATCTGATGATTAATGATTCGCAAAGAATAGCTAATTGTCGGAGATCGAAATCCAGATGATAGTCCCACTAAAATTAAAATAATTGCTAAAGTAAAAAAGCGGTAAGCCGTAAATAAGGTGTAAACACAACTATGAACACATTATTACCAATGATTTCCCACCTAGAAAAGTCTGAAAATACTACCGTTGCTGCGGCCCAAAAGTGGGGGAGTCCGGTAAGTGTCGATAGGGGCAGCGAATCGAAGGGCGAAAAGATCCGTCTGCAATTAGATCACTTGAACGTTCCCGAACGTAAAGGCCACATTGAAAGCCGCTTCTTGCTGCGGCGAGAAAAGGAGGTCCTGGATGAGCTTCAAGCGCCAATAGGAGCAATGCGACGTCTATTTAGATCGGTTTCAAAAACTAGTTTAAATCGCTGATCGGGCGATTGGCAGAAAGAATTATATCGTTGCGAAAGAAACGATTGAAACCAGCTAAAATTGGCCGGCCGTGTAGTAGTTGATTCGATTGATCAATGCTTTGGCTTCCCGAGGTAGTTCGAACCAATCGCTCAGTACGATTTCGGGGGCGTTGTACTCTGTATTGTAAAATGCCTTTGTAGCCGAGTTGTCTGGTTTTACCCACCCGCCTTTGATGGATACTCCTGCGTAAAGTCCTTTGGTTGTGGTATATACCAAAATGTTGGCGTTTTTGTAATCGTCGCTTTCTTTCTTTTCAGAAATCACTCCCACGGGTCCAGCCACGACGCCAGCATCGGCACTCAAATCGAAGCGCCCGGTATAAGCCCGTCCCACGGTCGCTTCGTCCATGATTACGTAAATTGTGTCGACTTCCTTGGCTCCGATTTGAAAACCGAAATTGGCTCCACCCGTAGAAACGAAGGCAGGCACGCCCCATTTCCCATTTAATGGGTTTTTCGCAACGAGTACACCTCTCCCACCATGACCTCCGAGCATGAATCCAGCCCGATAGTTTAGGGTTAGTATGATGCCCTTCGCTTGCTGAAGAATGGAAGCGGGAATTCTGGTCTCCGGCTTTTTCATGATTTCTTCCAGGGCATACTCGCTATTTATGATGCGCGTAGCTAGGTTTTCCCGTTTAGGAGCGGCAAAAAGAGTTCCAGCTCCTATTGCTAGGGCGAGTATGACTGTGACTGTCCGGAAGATATGGTTCATGGTGTGTGAGATGAGAGGTCTTTACGGGAAGTTCCCTTTTCAGTGAAAATACAGTTTGGGAAAAAGTTGAGGACTAGCGACTAGGATTGCAATAGAAGAGCGCCGAATTGGCGAGTGAACGCTGTCCAGGTGATTCCTTAATGGCTTGGATGCGGTGTGGTAAGCTCCTAATCCTGTTCAGGTCTAGGTGGTCAGGTTCTAATTTGTCCATCACCCACGATTTTGAACTTGTACGTGCAGAGTTCTCTTAGCCCCATGGGTCCTCGAGCGTGGAGCTTGTCTGTAGATATTCCAATCTCAGCTCCAAGGCCAAATTCGAATCCATCGGTAAACCGCGTGCTGACATTCCAATAAACGGTTGCCGAGTCGACCCCGCTTAAAAAGGACTCAGCAGCATCAGTATCTGTGGTCAGAATACAGTCACTATGCGAACTCCCGTACTGATTTATGAAGGCGATGGCCTCCTCTATGGAATCCACTACTTTCACAGACAATATCAGATCTAAGTACTCTGTCCCCCAATCCTCATCGGTTGCCGGGGTCGAGTCGATCCCCTGATTGTCTAGAATCGACCTGGCGGATTCGTCTATCCTCAGCTCCACACCCTCAGTTCTCAAGGCCTGCGCGATTTGGGGAAGCGCTTCGTTAGCCACCTCCGTGTGGATTAACAGGTTTTCCGCCGCATTGCAGACGCCAGGTTTTTGGCACTTCGAATTGACGATAATATCCTTCGCTTGTGCGATATCGAGCGACTTGTCTGCATAGAGCGTACATATCCCGTCGAAATGCTTAATCACAGGAATATGGCTGTTTTCAGAGACGAATCGAATCAGACCCTCTCCCCCTCTTGGAATGATGCACTGAATTTGCTGATCCAATTTCAGCAGCGTATTGAGGGCAGACCGGTCTTTCGTGGGAATGAATTGAGACGCCTTTGGAGGCAGTCCGCATGTTTCAAGGGCTTGCGTTACGAGCTTCGCCAGAGCGATATTCGTGTAGTAGGCCTCTTTCCCGCCCCGCAAAATGCTAGCGTTTCCAGATTTGAGACAAAGGATGGCGCAATCGATGGTTACGTTGGGGCGGGACTCATAGATAATCCCGATTACTCCAATCGGAACGCGTACTTTCTCAATCTTGAACCCTTGAGGATGATTATAGGTCTCCAGTAGTTCTCCCAGAGGATCGGGGAGAGCAGCGACCTGACGGGCGCCAGCAAGCATGTCGGAAATCATGCGGTCGCTCAGCTCTAGGCGTTTGAGCATTGCCTGCGTAATTCCGTTGTCCTCTGCCGCTGCCAGGTCTTTGGCATTCTCTTTTCGGAGAGAATCCGTGTTCTCTTCGATTAGGTCTGCGAGTCGGAGGATAGCCTGGTTTTTCTGGGTTGTCTGCACATTCGCCAAGGTGAGAGACGCCTCGCGAGCGTCTCGGGCTATTTCTCTAACCAGAGCATCGATGTCTATTGCATCCGTTGTCATAGGAAATGTGAAATGAAAAGGAGCGGACGATGTCCGCTAGATGGAGCGCTGGCAATCCTTTCTTAATCACTCCAGTCTCGAACGTTTTCGATCTGCCCAATCAATCCTTCGATCGAGTTTGGATTTTCATCCACTTTTCCCTAGCCTTGAGAATACGAATCGAGTGTTTCGCGCTCGCGCCCATCGGGAATGATTTTCCTACTGATATAGGGGAAGGTATCTTTCTTTCAAATACCGGATTAGACTACCGGGAGAAAGCTCCCTTCCTGTTGCTCTAAGGCTTAGTTCCCTAAGGTCGTAGCGTTTGCCGTGCTGATGAACATTGTTCCTGAGCCAAGAGAGAAGAGGAGCGAATTTGCCCTCAGCGATATTCTCCTCCAATCCTGACAATTGGTCGTTTGCAGCGTAGCTTAATTGAGCGGCGAGCATATTGCCAAGGCAATAGCTTGGAAAATAGCCAAAGGCCCCTCCAGACCAATGGACATCCTGAAGGACGCCCTCTACATCGTTTTTGGGATTGATATCCAACAGCTCTAGATGGAGAGAGTTTCATGCCTCGGGTATGTCTTTGACCGATAGATATCCAGCAAAGAGTTGGCGTTCAAGTTCGAATCGAATTATAATGTGAAGATTATAGGTGACTTCATCAGAGTCGACTCGGATCGGGTTTTTGGATACACTGTTGATTGCGAGATAAAGTTGGTCACTCGGAATGGAATCGAGTTGAGCTTCGAAGGTTTCCCTGAACCTAGGCTCAAACCGAGTCCAAAACGAACGACTGCGGCAAACCTGGTTTTCCCAAAGGCGGCTTTGGGAATCGTGTACGCCCATTCCAGCGGCCTTACCCAGGGCATTATGCAAGCGCTTTAGCGGCAGTCCCTGCTCATACATGCCATGACCTGTCTCATGGATCGAACGAAAGAGGGAATCAAGTGGGTTGTTTTCGTCAAACCGGGGGTCATCCGCGTATCAACCCCCGTTGCCGCTGCAGAAAGGGTGCAGAGAGACATCGATACGTCTTCTTTGGTAGTTGAAGCCAATTGCGGAGGTGACTTCTGTGAGAAACGCACATTGGACCTCGACCGGGAATCCTTTGAAAATTGAGGTATCCGGTTTTGTTTTAGAATGAAGGATCTGCTGAACGATGGGTACGAGGTCACCTTTCAGGGAATCGAAGAGAGCTGAGATCGACTGGGTATCCATCCCCGGATCGTGTAGATCGATTAAGCAATCGTAGGGTCGTTCGCTCCAGCTGAGATAACTGGTAAATTCCGTCGCGCAATCGAGCTATTGCTGCAGGTAGGCGGAAAATTCTGCATAGTCAGAGTTCTCTTTGGCTCGAGCCCACGCATGGTAGGAGGCGCTATCGAGCAGGGCTTTCCGCTGAACGTAGTCGGCAGGGAGCTTTATATTGCGATCGTAGTCCTTTCTCGCTTAGCGAACCACGATTTGAGCCTCGCGGTCCAGCGACTCGAATTCCGATTTGAGCTAAGACAAGAGTTTCCTGATTTCGGGATCAATGGACGCGGTGTGGCATACCTCAGCGATGGCAGCTGATTGTTCACCCCTTTTGGTCAGCGCTATTGGGAGGCAAGTTCACGAGCCCGTCCCAGCCCAATAAGCCTGATATTGAGTCGAGTGTATGGATACGCATAAATTTTCGATCGAGGGCTTGTAGAGTGTCATTTCTCATGTGAGGCGCTAAATCGGAAGTTCGATGAATGGTACAAGAAAGCGGAGCCCCTTATTCGAGGACTCCGCTTTGCTCTATCAAAAGATTTCTGACGCTTTGTCTAAAAGAGCTTGGGTACTTTTACACCCGAATTTTCGAGTAGTTCGGATGCCTTCTTCATCAGGCCTAACGCCAGCTCGTACTCCTTTTGGTATTTCGTTTTGAACGCATTCAATTGCTCTATCGTGCTCGGATCGAACTTAGCGGCCATGTCTTTGAGTTTGGTGATGCTGGATTCGAGGTCGGGAATTTGCTCCTTAACAACCTTCAGCACTTCCTCGGGCAATGCCCCTTTGAGCGACTCGTACTGTTTCTTGATTCCGCTCATCTGGCTCGTCAAGTTACTCGTGTTCGCATTCATTTCGGAAAGGAGCTCGTCGCGCTGCTTCTTTAGTGCCGCCGCAACTTCGGACTTCAATTTCGCGGCCTCCTCCTCAGCTTTTTGCTTCAAATTCGCAATCTCCCCAGACGCTTTTTCCTGAACGCTGGCTAATTCATCTTTGGTGGCGCTATTATCTACTTCTGGCGCGGTTACGGACTCATTCGAAGAATCTTAGCAACCCCAGAACACCAGGCAGGATGTGATAAAGAAGGACAGTGTTTTGATGTGGGTCATCTTCATAGTGAAGCGACTACTCGAAGGGTAGCCGGTTGGGGGCAATAGATAATTTCAGGTATCGCTAGATTGCCGCGCTCGTGCCGGCAATCCGGCCGGTTGTCCATGCCGCCTGGAAATTGAACCCTCCTGTTACCCCGTCGATATCGAGTGTTTCGCCCGCGAAATAGAGCTTAGGCACTTGCTTGCTCTCCATTCTCTTAAATTCAACCTCGCGCAGGGAAACACCACCGCACGTTACAAATTCCTCTTTGTTCATACTTTTCCCGGTTACCTGAAAATCGCAGGCAACGCAGGTTGTGGCGAGGGAGAGCAATTGGTGATTCGCTACTTGCGATAGTTTCATTTTTGGGTCGATCGATTCAGTATCTAAAAATCGATCCCACAAGCGGCGCGGAAGCCCTAAGAGTGGGTTTGTGCCGACCTGCTTGGCTCCATGCTGCCGCTTTGCATCCATTAAAACCTGCTTGGCGGATTCTAGGTCGTGCGTTCCTGTCCAGTTTACCTGTAGCTTGAACGTGTATTCAAATTCTGCGAACTGGCGGGCGCCCCAGGCCGACAACTTTAGAATGGCCGGGCCGCTCAATCCCCAATGAGTGATCAGCAGTGGTCCGCTTTGAGAAAGCTTTATCGAGGGGCAGGTGACGACGGCATTGGGAACCGAGAGTCCCTGCAGACCGTCGATGCGGGCATCACTGATATGGAATGTGAAGAGTGACGGAGCCAGGGAGGAAATCGTATGGCCAAAAGATTCTGCGATCCTGTGCCCCGGCGAATTCTGCCCACCACCGGTAGCCAAGACCAGACGATCAAATTCTAGAACCAGGTCCTCATTGGTAGAAAGCTGGAATTTACCTGTACGGTCGATATGGGCACTGTCGACTCCGGTCTTCGCCTTGAGCTCTACCCCGCTTCCCCGAGCGGTATCAAGAAGGCAGTCGATGATGGTTTGGGAGGAATCGGTAACCGGAAACATCCTCCCATCGGGCTCGGTTTTCAGCGCGACCCCATGCGACTCGAACCAATCCACCGTATCCTGCGGTTGCCAACTGTAGAACGGACCCAGAAGTTCCTTAGAGCCACGAGGGTATCGTGAGGTGAGCTCTCGCGGCTCGAAACAAGCATGAGTGACATTGCAGCGCCCGCCTCCAGATATCTTTACCTTAGTGAGAAAACGGTTCGATTTTTCAAAAACGCAAACCTGCGCGTTGGGATTTGCCTCTTTCGCCGAAATGGCTGCGAATATCCCGGCGGCTCCCCCTCCGACAATCGCGATTCGAACTGGATCTAGAGGAGCCTCCATAGGGGTAAAGAGGAAACTTGCCGATCAGCTAAAAAGTTGGTCGTGCAATGCCTTGGCCTGGCCTTCGTCAAGGCGCGGCCCCCATTTGGAAACGACTTTCGAGGAGGCGAGACTCGCGAGGCGTCCGGATTCGGCATGCGTTTTACCTTGAGTTAGCGCATACAAAAATGCGCCCGCAAAAAGGTCGCCCGCTCCGTTGGTATCGATGGCCGTGGTTGGGAAGGGATCAATTTTGATTTCCTCGGATCCATCGAATACGAGGGCGCCTTTTGCTCCAAGAGTGACAACGAACGTCTTTGCCTTCTGTTTCAATGCTTCGATCGCCCGGGCAACCGTTTCCGTTTCTGTAAAGAGCATCGCTTCCTCTTCGTTGCAAAATAGCAAATCGACACCCGAGCCGACGACATCGGCCATTTGGTCCTTGAAGTACTTGACCATGCTAGGGTCGGAGAAAGTGAGAGCCGTTTTAACGCTATGCTCCTCGGCCAGTCTTTTGGCCTCTTTCATTGCGTTGAGCCCCGATTCGCCGGTTACCAAGTAGCCTTCAATGTATAGGAACTCCGAGTCTCTAAGCGCGGTTTCGTCAACTTCCTTCGTAGAATAGCTGGCGGTAATACCCAAGAACGTGTTCATCGTTCGTTCCGCGTCAGGCGTAGTCATCACGAGGCATTTCCCGGTAATTCCCTCTTCGTGGGCCCCGGGAGAAAGATTGGTACTCACGTTGTGGGAGGTAAGGTCGTCATGGTAGAAATCCCCCATTTCATCGTTAGCCACCTTGCAGGAGTAGAAGCAGGAAGCGCCGAACTGAGCCGCTCCGATAATCGTGTTGGCGGCGGATCCTCCGCATTGGCGGTCCGCGCTGGGCATGTGGATTGCGTTGGTGAGCTGGTGCTGACGGTTTTCGTCAACGAGCGTCATGAAGCCTTTCTCGATGGAATGCTCCTTGAAAAATTCATCGGTCACCTCGGTTACGATATCGACGAGGGCATTGCCCATTCCGTAGACGTGATATTTCTTCGCCATTGCTATTAATTGTGTTTTGTTTTGCTAGATCCCCTCGAAACAGGATTGGGAGAACGAAATCGTCTGCGTTCCAACGCGCAACATAAATTCGAGATTGAAGGATGGAGCCCGCCTCCCGTAGCGTGTGCGTGGATGACAGAATTGATCGACGAAGTTCGCGAGTTGCTAGAGCTATACCCCCCTTGGCTGGTTACTGCCTGCTTGATCGTTGTGGGTGCAGGATTGCTCTATGTCATGTGGCGGATTGTAAAGTTTGGTATCGTCCTCGTGGTGACGGCACTTTTGATCGCTCTCGTCGCATTTGCCGCCTGGACGCTCATTATTGCCTAGATTGAAGGAGAGATTTCGATTTTAGGGAACTCCCTAGTTGACCTAATTGGTCCTTTTCCCTTCACATGGCAGACGAAGTGCAGAAAGAAAAGCCTAAGAAATATATATTCGTAACGGGTGGCGTAGTGTCCTCACTTGGCAAGGGACTGACAGCCGCCTCCTTAGGCGCCCTGCTTGAGGAAAGGGGAGTGACCGTTCGAATCCAGAAGTTCGATCCCTATCTCAACGTTGATCCGGGTACCATGAACCCTTTTCAGCACGGAGAAGTCTATGTCTTGGATGACGGGGCTGAAACGGACTTGGATCTGGGGCACTACGAGCGTTTTACCTCGGGCAAGCTAAGCCAGTTCAACAACCTCACGTCGGGGCAAATCTACGAATCGGTGATTCAAAAGGAGCGTCGTGGAGAGTATCTGGGAGCGACGGTACAAGTAATACCGCATGTCACGAACGAAATTAAGGCACGGATTCGGGCGGCCAGCGAAGACGTGGATATTTTGATTACCGAAATCGGTGGTACCACGGGCGATATTGAGGGGTTGCCTTTTCTCGAAGCCATGCGCCAATTCGCGCTCGAGGCGGGACGAGGCAATGTGGTATTCATTCATGTAACTTTGGTTCCGTTTTTGAACGCAGCCGGTGAGTTGAAAACAAAGCCGACGCAGCAGAGTGTCGCCAAACTTCGGGAAATCGGGATTCAGCCCGACATCCTAGTTTGCCGCACCGAGCATCCCATTGATCGCGAGATTCGGGAAAAGCTGAGCCTATTCTGTAACGTTGCCGTGAAAGCCGTGATCGAGGAGATGGATGTAGAGTCGTCCATCTACGAGCTTCCCCTTGCTTTGCAAAGGGAGGAGATGGATGATCTCGTAGTTGAATTGCTAGGACTAGACGCCCCTCCGATTGAGCACAGTGTTTGGATTGATATCGTTAGGCGTTTAAAGTCGCCCTCTGAACGGGTAGATATTGGGGTCGTTGGAAAATACATCGAACTGCAGGATGCGTATAAGTCGGTTTACGAATCGCTCACTCATGCGGGGATCGCAAATGACTGCGCAGTCAATGTGATTCGAGTCGATGCGGAGTCTCTGGAAAAGCCGGAGGGGCTCAATAAACTGAAAGGCTTGCATGGGATCTTAGTGCCAGGGGGATTTGGGGATCGTGGCATCGAAGGAAAGATAGTGGCGGTCAAGTATGCCCGGGAAAACAAGATTCCCTATTTTGGGCTGTGCCTAGGCCTGCAAATCGCGGTTATCGAGTTCTCCCGTAACGTCATGGGCCTAGAAGGCGCCAACAGTTTCGAGGTGGACGAGTCGACTCCCCATCCTGTGATTTCTATGATGGATGAGCAGAAGGACATCGTAGAAAAAGGGGCGACGATGCGATTGGGATCGTACGAGTGTCGCGTCAAGCCAGGCACCAAAGGATTTGAAGCTTACGGTGAAGAGTTTGTCCGTGAGCGGCATCGGCATCGCTACGAGGTGAACAACGACTACGTGGAGCAGATTGAAAAGGCCGGGCTCAAAGTGATTGGAATTAATCCAAAAAGAGATTTGGTGGAGATGGTGGAATTGGACGACCATCCTTGGTTTCTGGGAGTTCAATCGCACCCGGAATTTTTATCGAAACCCAATAAGGCCCATCCGCTGTTTAAGGCTTTTGTGCAAGCCAGTCTTGCCTACAAGAAAGCGTAGTTGAAGCCCGTTCGAAATGATGCCAGTCAATTCTTTTTGAGTGCTTACCTAAATCAAAAACCCTCATGGCGAAGCAGCTGATAGAAGTTCCCATCCCATCGATGGGCGCGACGGTAAACGAAATAACGTTGATCGATCTTTTTTGCGAGGCGGGAAGTGCAGTCGCTAAAGGCGAGAAGCTAGCCGAGCTGGAAAGCGACAAATCAATATTCGATTTCGAGTCTCCCTGTGATGGGGTTATTCGTGAGATTTGCTGTCGCGCGGGAGACATCCTAAAAGTGGGGGTTCCTTTTTTCCGGATAGAGACAGAAGATCAATCCATGAGCCACTTAGCAGTGGACCCCGGAACCGATTCGGGATCCTCGGATTCCGAATCAACACCGGAAACCGAATCTAAGCAGAAGCTCGTTGCCCCGCTGGCGGAAATCGCAACCGCCGAAAGCACGATCTCGGAGACCCCGGCCCCATCAGATAAAAAGGGAGCGATTCGCTGGACTCCTCGAGCTCGAAAGATTGCCCTAGAGCGTGGTTTGAATCCGGATACGATTTTCGATATTGTGGGTACGGGACCCGGAGGTCGGGTGACCGGAGACGACTTGACTCGCTACAAAGGTTCATCACCGGAAAGTACAGTCGCATCAAGTGATGCGGGCGTAGACTCACTTGCCGCTCAGACGGTGTGCGTAGCGGGTATCGGCTATGCCGTTCCCAAGAATGCCCGTTCTAACGAGGAGATTCTAAGAGAGTTTCCTGGAAAGACCGCCGAAGAGATTGAAAAGGTAACCGGAATTCAGCAGCGCTATATCATCAGCGATGGTGAATCGGCTACCAGCCTGGCTACAGAGGCGACAAACAAGGCCCTGGAAATGGCCGGTATGTCAGTGGACGACATCGATGCGGTGATTGTCGCGACCCTTCTTCCCGATCAACCGGTTCCCGGAGCCGCGAGCGCCTTGGCCAAGGAGCTCGGCATAGGACAGGCACTGGCTTTTGATCTTAATGCGGCCTGTTCGGGCTGGCTTTACGCTCTCGAGGTGGGACGGGCTTTCATCATTGGAGGAACGGCAAAAAATGCTCTCGTGGTTACCGCGGAAATTCTTTCGCGAATCACAAACTCTAAAGATCACGAAACCGCCTTTCTTTTTGGCGACGGAGCAGGAGCGGCAGTATTGACTCCGCAAAAAGGAGGCCATCGCTTTTATCGGCATGAACTCAGTGGTGACTCGCGGTACACCGAGGCAATTTGCCGCAGAGGCGGTGGGGCGATGAATCCGATTCCACAACCGGGAGACAGCCTGGACTCTTTCTATATTCAGCTGGACGGCGGAGTGGTTTTTAAAAGGGCCGTGCTTGCGTTTTCCGATATTATTGAAAGCGCTATGAAGCGTCATGGGCTTTCCGAGGAAGATGTATCCTGGATTGTGCCTCACCAGGCGAACGCTCGAATCCTGAAAGCAGTCAGCAAGCGCGTTGGAATCTCCTACGAGAAATTCATCGTTACGGTGGGGAAGTATGGCAACACGTCGGCTGCTTCCGTCTCAATGGCTTTGGGATGGGCTGCGGAAGAGGGGATTTTTGAAGAAGGTGACAAGATTATCTTCTGTTCCGTCGGGGCCGGGTTTACCTACGCTGGCGGTTTGATGGTTTGGTAGACAATGGCGCCTATCAGGGGGCCCATTTAGAAAATTCGTGCTGCAAGATGCTAAGGGCTTTGACCGCGGCGGTTTCGCATTTCAGCACATAGGGCCCCAGTGAGACTGGGAGGAAATCTGCCTGGCGGATTCGGGCATACTCGGCTTCCGTGAAATCGCCTTCGGGGCCGACTAGAAATATCCCCGAAGCGTTGGGATTTAGAACGGCTTGTTCAATTTGCCCGTGAAGCGTGGTACTGCCTTCTTCGAGGGAGGCAATGAGCTTCAGCTGGAAATTTCCCGATTCTTTTTCCAGAAAAAGATCCAAACGCTGAGCGGGATGAATGGTGGGAATAAATGGGTTTCCCGACTGTTTCGCTCCCTCAATTGCGGCCCAGAGCCATTTTTCGTTCTTCGTTTTTTCTTTGCCATCGCGGATCTTGGTTTCGGTTCGATTGGAAATCAAAGGATAGATGTCCTGAACCCCCAGCTCCGTTGCTTTGCGAATGATGTTCTCCAAGCCCTTCGATTTTGGAATCGACTGGGCTAAAGCGATTCTTTGAAGGGGAGGAGAGTGGCGGTTGAAGGTTTTTCCCTCCAAGACAGCCTCCCGTTTATTGGCTATGGTTATTTCTGAGGCCCATTCATTCCCAAAACCGTCAAAAATAACGACCGAGTCCCCCTGACGGGCGCGATTTACCGAGATCAAGTGATGCGACTCATCAGCCGAAAGTGTGATCTGCGGCACGTTTGGATTTAGAGTTGGGCAGTAACTCCGAAAGTCGGGCATTTCGAGAGCATTACCATCTGATTGGCTTCGATCAAATT
>CALDFV010000065.1 GCA_937942145.1 uncultured Opitutaceae bacterium | reverse complement strand
TCTCAATCGGTTTCTCGCCATCGCTAAAGACTTTCCTTGCCGCGCCTGCTGAAACTTCTTCAACGTTTTGCAACGGAGACGGCACAATTGTTGCGGTCTCTTCGGAGGAATTCGTTGCGAGGTTGGTGGACATATTCGGATCTGACTTAGCAGAGTTGGTGCCAATCGATGTTCCAGGTTTCTTTATCCCCTGTTCTTCAACACCTTGCCTACGTTCTTCCTGATTTTTTAACGTAAAATTAGCAAGATCCGGGGGGCCCATTTTCAGTGGGGCGGCAGTTTTTGCCGCACGATCTTTCGATTCTGAGTCGTCTTCCAACTCATCGATACGCTCACGGTTAGAATCCTCATCTGCCCTAATATCCATTATGCGGCTCTCATGCCAATCGTCATCGACCGCAGATCTCTCCAAGCGTTGGTCCATCGACCGATCAGCGGGCGCCATAGATGGAAGCTCATTAGAGTTTTCTCTTCGAATTGAAGTGGCGATGCGACCAAAACTCCTGTTCCCAAAACCGGGAGTTGAATTCAAACCTCTATTTTCAGAACGCCACTCCGTATCGTGCCGTCGCTCTTCTTCCGCCTCCAAGTCTTCACTTTTACTTAGCGCGTTTCGTTCTGCTGTATCTATGCCAAAAAGTTTCTGAGCTCCGACAAACGCCTTATCCCAAAAACTGCTGAATTGCCCATCCTTGTTTCCCGTTGCGCTTCCTTGCGTTTTGCTCCAAGCATTTCGCTTTGAGCTTATTTCACTATCACGTACCACCGGGTTGGATACGCTCGTCGTTTCTATGGACATCTATATTATATATTACTTTTTCGCCTGTAAATCGTCTCTTGATAATCTGAGCATGTTGGACAATTTCGCAGCCCGCTTTATCATCGCTTCGTTTCCGCCACCCTGTTGAGCCATCTCCTGAAGAATGTCTCCAATTGTCGCCGGCTTCATAAATCTTAATATTTTGGCGACAGTAGCGTCGTCCAGTTCTTTAAAAATACTTACGGTTGCTTCAGGATCCAAATTCCCATAGGTATCAGCCAGGGTTTTCAGGTTTTTGCCTTCCCAGGCCTCAACTTCGACGATATCTTTCAGTAGCGTATCGCGCATTCGCTCTACTTCCGACTTTATCTCCTCTATCTCAATACGATCGGATTGCAGCCGTGCTTCATAAGTGGCAAAGTTCGCCTCTCTTTCGGCAATTTTCGCCATTCTCTTGTCGAGTTCCGATTTCAACCGCTTGAGGTCATCACTAGAAAAATTCCAGCCAATCGGTGAAGGGTCCTCACGTTTTATGACCAGTACATCCTTGTCTGCCGGGAAAATTTTGTCGCGATAAAGTAAATACGAACCCACTTGAGTCCCAAGCATTATGACGAGAGCCAAAACGGCTAAGAACCACGATTTAGTTAGTAATCCACTCATATACCTCTCCTTTCGATGCTTCGCGCATTGTAAATATCCTCAATTTCGATAGTCTCCTGTCGCAGTGCTTCTGCGTGATACTCCTCCAATCGACGCTGCTTTAAATTCGCTACCACCTTCTTTTTTCGAGCAGCTTGTTTCATTCTTGAAAGAGCTTCATCTCGTCGCTGCTCCGCTGTCACCAATGCATCCCTAACTTTTTTGAAAGCCTGACTCGCATCGGCAATCGCCGCATTCAGAGCGAGACGTTCATTTCGGGAAAATGAGCGAGTGTGCGACTTGTCCCAATCCCGGCAAATTGAATCTTTCTCCTCGTCGACTCGTCTCGTCTTGTCTTCGAGAGTGGAAATCTCCTGAACCGTCTGGCTAAAGGTTTGCCGGGCTAACTGCTCCTCCCATTCCCGCAGTTCCAACAAGGCCCTTAAATTGAAAGAGAACTTCTTCATTTAATCGCCTCCTTCAACAATGAAAAGGAATCACCACTTGGAATATGCTCCGAATGACTTTGCCGCAGCATTTCCATGATACGTCCGTGAGCAGCTATCGCATTATCGATGCGCGCGTTCACACCTCTCGTGTAAGCCCCCAAGTTGATGATGTCCTCGTTTTCCCGGTACAGAGACAGGTAGTCTCTCGCCAATCCAGAGAGCTCGACTTCCTCTTTCGAAGAAATGTCATTAACCAGGCGACTAATACTCTCCAGAACATCAATAGCCGGGAAGTGATTCGCCGTCGCTAAACGACGGGATAAAATGATATGGCCATCCAATATTCCACGCACGGAATCCGAAATCGGTTCGTTGAAATCGTCTCCCTCCACAAGTACGGTATAAAAGGCGGTTATGGACCCTTTTTCCGAATTGCCCGATCTTTCCAATAGTTTTGGGAGCTTGGAAAAGACCGAAGGCGTGTAACCTCTACTCGCAGGCGGCTCTCCAATCGCCAGTCCAACTTCCCGCTGCGCCATCGCGTATCGAGTTACGGAATCCATCAGGAAAAGAACTTTCTTACCAGACTCCCGAAAGTTCTCCGCAATTGAAGTCGCGAGATTTGCTGCCCGTAGCCGCAATGGGGCGCTTTGGTCAGAGGTAGCGACTACAACGACCGTTTTACGCAAGCCCTCTGCTCCAAGATCCTTTTCAATAAATTCTCTCAGCTCTCGTCCCCGTTCACCCACTAAGGCGATGACGTTTACATCCGCGTCTGAACTTCGAGCTAACATTCCCATCAAGGTCGATTTACCGACGCCACTTCCCGCAAACACCCCTAATCTCTGCCCTTCTCCAACAGGACTGAAAAGATCTATAGCCTTAATGCCTGTCTCGAAGCGCTTTTCGATCCGCCTTCTCAACAAGGGATTGGGAATAGGCCGGGACCGAGACGTTTCTTCTCTGTAATGGATAGGGCCAAAACTGTCTATGGGTTGCCCAAAGCCATCTAAAACTCTTCCAAGAACCTCTGAACCAACTGGCACACGATTGATACCCGTACTCAATTTTACATGACAACCCGGATGAACCCCTTCCATGTCTTCAAGCGGCATCAAAAGAATACGATGATCCCTAAAGCCTACGACTTCTGCATGAATCACAAGATCAGAGCTAGGGGAAACGATATCGCAGATATCACCGAGACTGGCTTGTGGACCCTCAGATTCGACAACGAGTCCGGCGACTTGGACAACTTTGCCCAATCGTGTCACGGTATCCGCCGTATCCAATCGGACTCCAATATCTTCAGCCCAGTCTGGAAGCAATCGATTCATCAGCTTGGTCGCAGACCGTCCTTTAGCCGTTTTAGCTTGGTTGAAATCAGCCCGTCGACTTTGCCAAATCGACTACTCAGCAAACAATCCCCTCTTTGAAGACCTTTGTCCTCGGCAAACTCCAACCGAGGGTGTTTCGACCTAATTCCTACTTCAAGATCTTCGAGCAGTGCCAAGTCTAAAGGATTCAGTCGAACCTCCATTTTTTCGTCATCCAAACCAGATTCCTCAATGACGGAATTCACGATGGACAGAATAATTTCAGAATCAAATTCTATGCCGCCGAGGGTTCGGCTCACACAATCATGGGTTAGCGTCATGAGAGCCTCACGAGCTTCTGCGACGATCTTGCCAAACTTGTTTTCCACGTCGGAAAATGTCTTTTCCCTCAAGGCATTCACTTCGGATCGAAACTCAAGTATCTGTTGACTATACTGCTGACTCGCCTCGTCATAACCTTTTTGATGCGACTTCTCGATCTCCTCTTCGAACACCTTAGCATCCACTCGCGGAGGCCCATCATATGAGACTCGTAGGCTCACCATTGGCTCAACAAGATCCAACTCTAGTTTAGACTGTCTGGCTACCACCATCTAGGCTGATTTCCTCCTGTTCTTCCATTCGACGCACGACTTGGATTACGCGTTCCTGAGCTGCCTCTACCTCTGTCAATTTGACAGGTCCCATCATTTCCAACTCTTCCATTAAAGTTTCCGCTGCTCTCTTGGAAACCGCCTGCATAATGAAATCGCGGAGCGATTCGGATGCTGATTTGAGAGATATCGTAAGATCTCCCGAGTCGACCTCGCGCATAATTCTTTGCAAGTCGGGAAGCTCGAGACGAATGAGATCCTCGAAGCTGAACATCTTCTTTCGAATTTCGGATCCCAGAGTAGGATTTCGCTCTTCGATATTCGAAAGAATCTCTTTGCTGTCGTCTTTTTCTAAAGTATTGAGCAAGTCCGCAACCATCCGAACACCGCCACTCCGGTTCATGGTAACCTTTCCTCCCGTATCCAGATTCTTGCTGAGCGAATTAGCTACTTTGTTTATGATCTCAAGAGAGGTAGGCTCCAACATCCCTAGACGTTCGATCACTTCCTCACGCAGTTCCTGATTGAACATGCCTAAAATCGGCCCCGCCTTGTCATTCTCCAGATAAGAGAGAACAAATGCAATTGTTTGGGACTGCTCCGTCTTGATCAAATTAAAGATCTGACAGGGCTCCATTTGCTCAATTTCCTTAATAACTTCTGCTGAATTACTAGAAGGAGCGATGCGCTCAAGAATGCTAGAAGCTTTGAAATCCCCTTTCGCTATTTCTAGAGCTTTACGAGTGTAGAAGGGTCCACCGAGCAACGAGCCGTAGCTTGATAGAATCACACTTGAGAATTCTTCAATTGCTCGCTTTTGATCCTCCTCTTCAATTGCATTGATAGAGGTCATTTCCTTACAGAGGATCTCTACATCTTCATCTTCAAACTGCTTAAGCAAATGGGCCGCTGCTTCTGGACCAATTACAATAAGAAAGGTCGCCAGTTTTTGCGTGCGCGTTAATCTGTCGTAAGTTCCAGGCATATCGATTATCTGCTTTCCGGTTCAGCTATCCATTCGCGCAACGACACGCCAATATTAGCGGGTTTCTGCCTTATCAACTCATTGAGCATCTCTGGCGTCACCGTTCCATTGTTTTCCAACTTCCGGTTTTGGAGGACTTGCTCAGGTTGAAGAACTTCGATTGAAATCTCCTCGGGCTTGGTCTTCTTAAGCATTTGTATGAAAAATACAATTACTCCTAATCCTAGCACCAACCCGACCAAACTTTTCCCTAATTCAATCCACTTGTTTAAGTCGAAACCCTGGTTCATGGATTGCGTTTGCAAGGCACTCGGATCGGCAGCAAAAACCATTTCGTTAACCGTTACCAAGTCCTGAGCGGTTTCCCCTTCTTTTAGCTGAATCCCCAAAGCATTGATCACAATCTGACGTAATTCCTGGAGTTCCGCTGGCTCTCGAGGCAAGGCCCCTCCCTCTTCATCCGTTCGCATGGATACCAATAGGGAAGCTGTCAGACGTTTGATTGATCCGGGACTTTGAACCCTATTGCTAACAACTTCACCAATCTCGTAATTTTCTGTCTTCTGCTCCGTGGAATCTTCACGATCGGTGAATGATCCTCCTGAACCGTTTCCAGAGCTGGGGATATTGGAAGTGGATCCCGCCACAGCTCCAAGCGAACCATCTGACTCCTTCTCAACCGTCTTTTGCTCTTCGACCACCGACGAACGCAGCACCCCTTCTGGATCAAAGCTTTTTTCTGTCGTTTGCACTGAGGATGTATCCACATCTACCGCCACTCGCACTTCCGATTGATGCGGCCCCAATACACGATCCAGCATTGACTGCACTTTCGTTGTGAAATATACTTCTAGTCCTTTTCGATATTTTATGACGTCGTTAGAAAGGCCTCCATTCAGCCCGTCGCTCTTTAAGTCCTCACTTAGTACGACCCCCGCACTATCAACAACGACCACATCGTCCGCCCTCAGGGCCTGAATAGAATTTGCTACCAGTTGCCTAATAGAGTTAACGGCCGCTAATGTCATTGTGCCATTTGTATCCACAAAGACAGATGCGCTTGCGCGATCTCGCCCTTCGCTGGTTACAATAATTCGATTTTCAGGCATCACCACCATCACACGCGCCGAACGTACTCCACTGAATTGAGTGATCGTTCTTTCTAGTTCGCCCTTAATCGCTCGGAGATAATTGGTTCGCTGAACAAAGTCACTGATCCCGAAACTACCCTTATCAAATAGCTCAAAGCCCGGCCCCGTACCGGATGGCACCAGTCCCTCCGACGCAAGCTCCCATCTCAATCGATGCACTTTGCTGGACTCTACATAGATCGAGTTGCCATTTTTGCCGGTCTCAAACTTTTCCCCCATCCCATCAAGCTTGTCTACGATGTCTCCTGCTTCCTCAGCATTCAAATTTCCGTAGAGCAGCTGCATGTTAGGCTGGCCCGCCCAAATCATCAAGGCGATCATCGCCAATGCGACAAGCCCACCAGCCAATATCAGTGACACTTTCTGGTTTGCTCCGAGCGGATTCCAAAGATCCTTAAATTGATTAACTAGTCCCATTTAAATAAGTCTCCAAAAAATTTTTACACAGGCATCTTCATCAGTTCCTGATAGGACTGCACCAGCTTGTTTCTCACCTCTACTAACATAGTGAACGCCACACCCGATTCCTGCATGGCGATCATTGACTGGTGGATATTGTCGGTTTCACCCAAAAGGAGTCGGTTTGTCTCCTCCATCGCTACCTTGCCCTTCTCGTCAACCTTTTGAACAAGGTCACCGATCATGTTACCAAAAGACTGACTCGAATCGGCCTTGGATATTTCGCCTAACTCTTTCGGCTGAAAGGTCTTCGCATTCTTTAGAGAATCAACAAGTGGCTGATTAAGAGTCTGTTGGGAACCTATACTTGAATTTAGCTCGATCATCGTTTTTCGCTATTCTGAATAATCAAAAGAATTTCTACCTCCCTATCCTCAACGCATTCTGAGCCATTTGTTTTGCGGTTCTCACCACTTCAAGATTAGCCTCATAGCTCCGCGAAGCGGCAATCATATCAACCATTTCATGGGTAAGGTTCACATTCGGAAGACGCACCATTCCTTTTTCATCGGCATCAGGGTGACCTGGATTGTACACAAGGGGGCCCGATTTCGGATCAGAGGTTATTGACTTCACACTTACTCCTGTGCCCATCTTCTTACTACCATCTGAGTTAGTCCCAATTTCCATGAGCTTCGTTTCAAAGCTTACCATCTGCCTCGAATAAGGCTTTCCGTCAGGTCCCTTGGTTGTATGGGCGTTCGCTATATTCTGACCAATTACATCCAGACGCACTTTTTCCGCTGCAAGAGCAGACGCAGTACTTTCAAGTCCCGGCATTATATTCATGATTAGGTTCTCCTTAAAATTACAATTACTGCACCCGACCGGTAATCGCGGTCTTGATTCGCTTCATGGAATTCGCCGTGTATTGAGTCAGGAACTCATACTGCATCGCGTTTTCACTCATTTTCAGCAGCTCTGAATCGAGTTGCACATTGTTTCCGTCTGGTCTGACAATCGGAGAGTTCAGATCGGTCTCTAGCATGGTTTGAAGCTTCGAGATCGACTCAACATCGTTGCTTTCGGCTAGCTTCTTCAGCTCATCGGAAAAATTCGCTTTTATGTCGACTCGCTTATATCCCGGAGTCTCTGCATTGGCCAGGTTTCCGGATATCGCTTCATGACGAGCCTGAGAAACGTCCAGCATCTTTTTCGCTAGGACATAATTCTCGCGCTCTAAAATTTGATCGATCATGCCCTGCACAAAGCAGAACGCATGCCTACCAATTTGGTAACACACCTAAGCCACTGTAGATTAGCAGGTTAAAAATATTAAAAATCTCCTCTCAAAGGAGTTCAATCCGGCCAAGGTATTTATTGCCTAGCCTACAAGCTAAAACCAATCTGCACCCAACGACGCGTCAATGCTTCACAAAAGCGCTCGCGCGGTTCTGCTTGTAAACGCACGGAAATCGAAAAACTTAACACGCAGTCCCGTAAAAATTAGACTTCCGATTCTGCTTTCCGCTCCAAAGCGTACCGATCCAACAGCAGCAGGGAATCCGGATTCCCTTGAGCCATCTTCAGTTTGTCAATCATGTCGGAAACGTTCTTTTCTTCTTCAACCTGCTCATCAACAAACCATTTCAGGAATGAAACAGTCGCAAAATCCGACTCATTCTGGGCGATCTTGTAGAGATCGTAAATATGCCGGGTTACCTCCCTCTCCTGATCGAGACTCGCCTCAAAAACCTTAATAACTGAATCAAAATCCCATTCTGGAGCGGGAATGCTGGGAATTCGAGCGACACCTCCACGATCGATGAGATATTGGTAGAACTTCATCGCATGCGTATGCTCCTCTTCACTCTGCAGGTGCATCCACTTTGAAAACCCATCAAACGCATTTCGCTCGAAGTAGGCTGCCATCGAAAGATAAGCGTAAGATGCCGCAAACTCTATTCCGATCTGCTCGTTTATCGCTTTTTCCAGCTCAGTGCTAATATCCATGTACTAGAAAATAGCTTCGACGGTTCAATGGTCCAGCGTGAAACTTTCTCCCAGGTCATTTATCACTTCGGTCTTCTGAATCGTTCTCTTCGCGGTCCAGGCATAAGGACATTGCTTTCTAAAAGGAGGTACGCTCGGCATGGACAATCGTTGATACTCAGGTCCTTCCGCGAGCATTTTCATCGTGGGAGCAAGATCCGCACCGGCACCCGTGACTCGCAACTTCTGCTCCTCTCTCTCGAAACAAAGCCCAAACAATGTTGGGCCTAGGTCGAGCAGCGAGATGAGCAATGGATCACGACGGGACTCTGGGAAAAATTTCGGCCAAGAAAATAGTAAAGGAACTCTGACCGACTCCTCGTGGGGCCAGCCTTTTCGGAACTGTCCATGAGAACCATGCATGTCCCCATGAGCTGAGGTAAAAACGAACACGGTATTCGACCAATCCGTATTCTCCTTCAAGAAGGAAACGAGCCTTCCAATGGCTCGATCAGTCGCCTCGATATGAGCGTAATAGCCCGAGAGTTCCTCCCTCGCAATGGAGCGAATTTCGAAACAGTCCGGAACCTCCTCGGGAAGAATCAACGATTCGGGGTCAATGGGACTCACTCCTGAAGCAGCTTCTCTGTAGGGGGGATGCGGGGCATCCAGACTCACAAAAGCAAACACGGGTTTATCGCAATTTCGCTCTTCTAAATAATTTCTGCAAAGATCCACAACCACATCAGACTGGTAGCCCTCCATTTTCTTTGGAGGTCCAATTTTGGACCCATGATAATACCCGTCATTGAGGAGAAACCCCGATTCAAACCCTTCCCAATTGGAAAAACCACCTCTCCGGTTCTCAGGGACTTCGACCAGCGCATGTTCAATACCCACTACGGGAGCCTTTCGATCTCTCTCAAAAAGCTGCCACTTGCCGAAGAACGCAGTGTCATATCCCTGATCCTGATACAAATTCGCCAAGGTCTGGGCATTCTCTGGTAAGGGGTCATAGTAACCGGCGATTCCATTATCAGGACAAGCGATACCAGTCAGAAAGGCAGCCCTTGCAAAAACGCCAAAAGGGGGTGACTTGGAGGCGGCACGCTCGTCGCGCACGCTCGATCGCATCGACGAGGGC
>CALDFV010000064.1 GCA_937942145.1 uncultured Opitutaceae bacterium | reverse complement strand
GAAGCTGGGGCTTCTTCAGGCGTCACTTCCAGAGCAGACACCTCAGGCGCGGCAGCAACTTCTTCAACCACTGGAGCTTCTTCAACCACTGGAACCGAAACCGAAGCAGCCACTCCGGCAGCCGGCGCCGCAACTTTTTCTTCTGGTACCATTTCTTCAGCAGCTAAGGCGACTGGCTTTTGAACTCCGGCACTTTCCTGGTGCGCTTGCCTTTGTGAAAGTCCCGACTGCACCGCCTCTACAATCACTTCCAAAATAATACGAATCGCTTTAACCGCATCGTCGTTGCCCGGGATTGGGTAATCGACCAGTGAAGGATCCGAGTTGGTATCAACCAAAGCAGCAACCGGAATTTTACAGCGCTTCGCTTCCGCAACGGCAATGTCTTCGTACTTAACGTCGATTACAACCATTGCCGCTGGAGGCTTCTCCATCTTCACGATCCCTTCAAAATTTCGGTTCATCCGCTCCATTTCACGGCGGATCGCTGAGCCTTCTTTCTTGGGCAGCTTGGATAAACTACCATCGGCTTCCATCTTCTGGTACTTCTTGTACTTGGCGATACTTCGAGTAATCGTCTGCCAATTGGTTAGGGTACCTCCCAACCAGCGACTCGCGCAGAATGGCATGCCACAGTCAGCCGCTGCTTCGCGAATAACCTCCTGAGCCTGGCGTTTCGTCCCGACAAAGAGGACTTCTCCACCTTTGGAAACGACTTCCTCAACAAAATCGTAGGCCGCTTGGAGGCCGCTATAGCTTTTCGAGAGATCGATGATCGAAATCCCTTGGCGATGATCAAATACGAAGCTTTTAGACTTCGGGTTCCAGCGTTTTACCTGGTGCCCAAAATGGACACCTGCTTCAAGCAGATCAGTTAGTTCAACATTCATATGCGATACGTCATAACACCCAGAGTGAGTGCAGGCTCAAAATGGCCTTGGACGTTAATTTGATGGTTTACAATAAGAGTTCAGTTTTTAGAAAAGCGACAAACGTAGGGGCGACCCCCTTGTTGGCAAGCGGTAATTTGCCACAATTTTCCGATTTTCCAATCGAATGACATTGACAAGGCTTTTCGAATTTGGATTGTTTCGCCCCTCTTCGTTCAACCAGACCGGAGAATTAACATTTCCCGTGTTGCAGGGTGGAGCAGTCTGGTAGCTCGTCAGGCTCATAACCTGAAGGTCCTTGGTTCAAATCCAAGCCCTGCACCCATCGAGGCCCATTAGCGAACCGCTGGTGGGCCTCGTCCATTAGTTAGGATCTGGAATACGCCTCCAAAGTACCGGGCTCATTCTCTATTGGTCATAATGGTAGAGCTCGAGAAAAGGACCACGAATCTTATGTCATTTACAGAACTGGGGCTACGCTCCGAACTCACCGAAGCGGTTAAAGCTAAGGGCTACACAGAACCTTCTCCTATCCAGGCTCAGGCGATTCCCGCAATTCTTGCCGGCAAAGATGTCATCGGAGGAGCTCAAACCGGAACAGGAAAAACTGCTGCCTTCGGGTTGCCTCTACTCCAAATACTCGCCGAGAGTGAATTTAAGACAAAGCGACCAAGGACACTGATTCTGGCTCCCACTCGTGAGCTAGCTGCCCAAGTGCATCAGAGCATAATGGACTACGGAAAACGCCTGAACCTCAAGTCCGCTGTGATTTTTGGCGGTGTTGGACTCAATCCACAAATCACAGCGCTGCGTAGAGGGCTAGACATCATCGTCGCCACCCCAGGTAGGCTACTCGATCTCTGCCAAAGAAGAGAAGCCAACCTATCCGCCATCGAAATCCTTGTATTGGACGAAGCGGATCGGATGCTCGATATGGGCTTCATTCACGACATCAAAAAAATTCTCAAGCTCCTCCCGAAAAAACGGCAAAACCTGCTCTTTTCCGCGACCTACTCCCGAGAGGTTAAAAAGCTAGCGGACACCATTTTGTCAGAACCCGTCGAGGTAGAAGTCGCCCCTCGCAATGCGACCGCAGACCGCGTGGATCAAGAAGCTTTCGAAGTGGGACAAAAGTCAAAACGCTCAACTTTATCCTCAATGATCTCGAAGGGAAAATGGAGTCAGGTTCTGGTATTCACTCGAACCAAACACGGGGCAAATCGACTTACAACGCAGCTTAACAAAGACGGAATTACTGCACTCGCAATACACGGGAACAAGAGTCAATCAGCCCGCGAGAAGGCGCTCGCTAACTTCAAGGCAAATAAAGTGCGCGTACTTGTCGCCACCGATATTGCGGCTCGAGGACTTGATATCGTTTCCCTTCCATATGTTGTGAATTTCGAATTGCCAAACATCCCAGAAGACTACGTGCATCGAATAGGGAGGACCGGCCGAGCTGGATTGTCTGGTAAAGCTATCTCGCTTGTTTCCGAAACAGAATCCGAATATCTTTTTGCCATCGAGAAGCTCTTAAAAAAACGCATACCACTTTTTCAATACAGAGAGGATGGCGACAATATAGAAATTGAACGCTTGTCCAGTCCGCCCCCCCCTCACTCTCGCTCAAATAATCGATCACACCCTAATCAGAGTGCGAATGGTCGACGTCCCAGTCGTAAGAGAATATCTCAACGCAACGAAACCGGCCGAAAGGGCAACGGGAGATCAGACGCGAATCAAAAAAGTAGTTCACCAACTAAATCGCAGGATAAAACGCCAAAGCCCAGTCGCTGGAAGCCCAGAAAAGTTCGGCCGGCAAGCATGAGATAATGCCCGAAAACCGCTTTCGATATAATTGCTGAAAACCTGAGATCCTTCGAGCACCCCTAGGTACTCAAATCGTATCCAATCCATAATTGCCGTTTAAATTGTATTGAAACGGGTCTCCTCTCGCTCGCACCCCTGCATTGGAATTGAGTCCTTCATTGATTTATGGAGTACTTCTATCCAACATGCGGGTGCAGGTACGAAGTTGTTCAATGGCTCTTAATGGGATTTTTCTATCCCCATTCGTACTCCATCATCTTGCATTCGCTCAGTTTGCTCCAAATGAGAATCCTTCTGATATCAATCTAAGTAATCCACGAGAATCGGAGAAAGACTCAGATCTCAACATCGCTGCTGAACCAACAATCGAGTGGATACGCGTAAAACAGACCACCACAATAAATTCCTAGTCGGAAAGGTTTGCAATAATCAGAACATCAATGGTCGATCCGATAACGGTGAAGGACTTAAAGGAGTCACATCAGGACCGAATGAAGGAGACTATTTTGCCGTAACTGGAGATGCAGGTGGATACCACCATACCGATCGTAAATGATGGAGTATACTCAATTTTCTTGGCAGAAGAAGAACTAGAGTTCCCCCAGCAGAGAGAGGCAAACGTTACAGGTCAAAGCGTTTTAGTTTTATTGAATCCACAAGTTAACTACAATTTATCAGTCGATCCACCAGAGACAGAGGTGCAAATCTTGAAATTTCCGTACACCATTCGAGCGTTATTATAGAATGGACCGAGGATCCAGATGCAAACTATACCCTACAACGTTTCCTCAATGGTGGTAGCTGGGAAAACAACAATCGCTTCATGGATATCGAATGCGGAACGAAAAAATTCTCAGTATCGAGTAGCGAACTGCAGAACTGCGCGCTTTTCTGGTTTCAGATCAATCGATTGCGCGGGCGATTCCATACAACAATGAGTGACCTTCTACCTGAAAAGCAACGTCGGTATCTGGCAGCCTTGAAGCAGTTCGGTTGTGGAACTTCCTAAAATCAGCTGGCGAATGCGGTTGTGACCATAGGCCCCCATCACAAGCAAATTGATTTCCTTGGCGTTGACATAATCAATTACAGTTGGGGCGGCTTCGCCATGCAACATTTGGCAAGTTAATGAGCGCCCGGAATCCGCCAGGATTGCCTCCGCATTTTTTAATCCCTTCAAACTGCCCTCTTCCTCCTCATTTGGGCTGACCGTTACCAAGTGGATTTCAGCCTCCGAGAACATTCCGGACTCGGCCACAAAATCGACCGCCTTTCGGCAACTGGGTCCATCGTCATAAGAAATCAACACTCTGGATACCTCTTTGAATTCACGTGAGGCTACAAAACAGGGTTTCGTCGCGGCCCTTGCCACACGCTCCATGGTGGAACCTAGATGTTCGGTGGCAAAATTCGCATTCTCCCCTCTTTTGCCGACAATGATCATGTCGGTCCCCTCTTCCAGCTCCTTGAGGCTATCAACAAGGAACCCTGTTTTATGAGTCTTCTTTACGGGATTGGAATAACCGCTCTCCTTCAATTGAGCGGCCGCTTGAGCCAATATGACTTCTGACTTCTCTTTTTCCAGCTCCTGAAGCTGCCCCATCACTGCCTGAAAAGGCTGGAGTCCCAAACTCCCACTTAAGTCGGCGACGAACGGCACTTCAAATTGCCTCAAATCCGTAACGTAAACGACTTCTATCTCGACATCCAACTTGCTTGAAATCCAAGCCGCGTACCGGCAACAAGATTGCGCGTATTGAGATCCATCTATACAAACTAACAAACGTTTCATACGTAGAAGCTAAACTATTGTGTTGTCGGGGACAATCGCATTCTTGGTGACGCAAATGACTCCATCTCGGACAAAAACTCCATCCTTAGAATAGCCATCCAGCTTGCCGTCAGGATTCAATTTAACGTTGTGCCCAATGCGGGCCCCCTTGTCTATGATCGCATTTTTGATCTCACAGTTCATACCCACCCCAATGTCTGGGATTCCTTCCCTGAGGTTTCGCTCTCGATCATCAGCGCTTTCGAATATGTCCGCCCCCATCATAACTACATTCTCCAAGCGTGCCCCTTCCCGTAGGGTCGAACGAATTCCGATTACGCAGCGTTTCAAATAGGAATCAGTGATAATGCAGCCATCGCCAACGATGACATGGTTAATGGAGCATCGGTTGATTTTGCTAGCCGGTAAATAGCGTGCCCGTGTGTAAACCGGGTTGCCTTCCGAGAAAAAGTTGAACTGTGGAAAGGGATCCGCCAGCTGCAGGTTCGCTTCAAAAAATGCCTTCACGGTTCCAATGTCTTCCCAATAGCCTTCGAACACATAGCTATTGAGTTTCCGGCTTCCCAGTAATCCTGGAATCACTTCTTTGCCAAAGTCAGTAGCATCGCTGTTCAAAGCCTCTTCCATCGTGTTTCGATTGAAAACGTATATACCCATCGAGGCTAGGCAGCGTTTTTCACCCTCAGACTTGGTTTTGAGTCCTGACTCGATTGACTCGGAAATCGCCAAACCATCAATGACATTCGGGTCAGTTGGCTTTTCCACAAATTCCGAAATCTCAAGGTCGTCATTAACCCTCATCAATCCCAAGCCTTCTACTTGGGAAACGGGAAACGGAATCGCCGATACGGTTACGTCCGCTTTCGAATCAATATGTTCTTTGAGGATATCCCGAAAATCCATTCGGTACAGCTGATCTCCCGACAGGATAAGAATGTAGTCATAGTCCCCATCGGCAAAGTGGTGGATATTTTGCCTGACCGCATCCGCAGTCCCTTGATACCAACTGTCGCCCTTTTCCGTCTGTTCCGCTGAAAGTATATCTACGGTTCCCCCTCCAAAGGGGTCAAACCGGTAGGTTTCCTGGATGTGCCGATGCAACGATGCGGTGTTGAATTGAGTCAGGAGATAGATCCGGTTGATCTCAGAATTAAGGCAATTGCTGATCGGTATGTCGACCAGACGGTATTTTCCCGCTAACGGGACCGCAGGTTTACAGCGTTCTTTCGTGAGGGGATGCAGCCGTGAACCGCGACCGCCTCCCATAATTACAGCAATCACTTTTTTGTCCATCGTGTTGATAATACTTAGTTTAGGGCCTTAGCTGAAGCATCCAAACTAACATTTCACTCTGGCACAACACCAAAAAAGAAACGAAAATGAGATATTCCGCTTCGCTCTAGATCTCGCTACAAAAGGCCAGTCAGACCGCTAGGCACTCTGCGTATTGACGACAAGGGTACAGTACTAAATTCCTATATTTAGTCAACGGTCCGCATCTTGTCATAGACCATTTTCGCCGCTTGTTTCACACTGCTTTTGGTCGAACGGGCCTGGAGCCATTCGAGCTGGGTAGTTAAAATCGCTTTCACATTGGGACGTAGATCCGACGGCTTACCCACGGTTTCCATCGGTGATAGTCCCGCCAATTCTCGAATCCGGTGGATGTTAGACAACTGGAACAACATAAAATCCCGAATATTGATGCGACCCTCAGTATCTTGAGGACAACCCGCATCGATTGAGAGCTGCACCCACCCACGGGAACATTTCAGGCGTCCCGCCATTTCATCGATAGTCATAGGTATTTCCTCTGCTGCGTCCATCAGCAGAGACTCCCACTTACAGAGTCATTTGTAAAGTCTTTGTAAACAAGAATGCCCTCTAGGGCAATCCCCCAACCAGTACGGGGGTCTCAGATGATCATAGCCGCGCCCATCGTTTCATTTGTGAAGGGGTCCACCAGTATGAATGAGCCGGAGGTTCGGTTTACCTTGTACGAGTCATAGGCAAGCGGAGCGGCGGTTCGCAGCGAAACTCGACCGATGTCATTACGACGAAACTCAAGATCATCCTCGATCTTGTGGAGCGTGTTGATGTCGACTTTGTATTTAACATCTCTGATAATCGCCTTGGTCTCCTTCGTCGTGTGCCGAAGGACGAATTTCCCTCTACCATTGAGCGGCTTATCACTGAACCAGCAAACCATTGCCTCGATGTCCTGCCCTACTTCGGGAGGATTGTTGGCTTTCACAATCATGTCACCCCGGCTGATATCAATTTCCCGATCCAAAGTAATTGTCGCGCTCAATGGAGCGAAGGCTTCTTGCAACTCTCCGTCCATCGTATGGATCGCCTTAATTTTCGCCCCAAAGCCAGAGGGCTGTACAATGATGTCGTCGCCCGGTTTAAAAACGCCCCCTCCAATTCTACCCGCATAGCCTCTAAAATCATGGTATTCATCACTGTGAGGACGTATAACCCACTGTACAGGAAACCTCGCGGACACGTGATTCTCGTCTGATCCGATGTAGACCGTTTCGAGGTGGTACAAGAGCGAGGGACCTTGATACCAAGGCATGTTTTCAGATTTATCTACGACGTTGTCCCCCTTAAGGGCGCTGATGGGGATAAAGGTCACGTCTACGATGTTGCCCAGTCGCGAAGCGAACTTTCGGAACTCTTCTTTGATTTCCTCGAAACGCTCTTCGCTCCATTCAACCAAATCCATCTTGTTCACCGCAATGACCACATGCTGAATTCTGAGCAAATTCGCTATAAAAGAGTGACGGCAGGTTTGCTCGATGACGCCTTTTCTCGCATCTACCAACACGATAGCCAAATTCGCCGTGGATGCGCCGGTCACCATATTTCGAGTGTACTGAATATGCCCCGGAGTATCTGCGATGATAAACTTTCGCCGGGGTGTGGCAAAGTAACGATAAGCCACATCGATCGTAATTCCCTGCTCTCTTTCCGCTCTCAAGCCATCCGTGAGAAGCGCTAGGTTCACATTTTCGTCACCCCTCTGCTCACTGGTCTTTTCAATCGCCTCAAGCTGGTCTTCGAAAATTGCTTTTGAATCATAGAGCAACCGCCCTATCAAAGTGGATTTTCCATCATCAACTGAGCCAGCTGTCGTAAAACGCAGCAAGTCCATATCCAAATAGCCGCTAACAGCGGATTTCTCTCCTGTAGTCATTCTCAAAAATTCCTCGGTTAGAAGTAGCCTTGTTTCTTCCGGTCTTCCATCGCGCTTTCGCTCCGCTTGTCGTCCGCCCGGTTCCCTCTTTCGGTCTCTCTCGCCGCAGCAACCTCTTCTATAATTAAGTCCATCGTGTCCGCGTTTGAATCAACCGCGCCGGTTATGGTCGCGTCGCCCATCGTCCGGAAACGAACTCTACGGGTTTCAATGGCTTCTCCCTCGCGAGGTTGTACAAATTCAGAAACCGCTAGTATGGTTCCGTTTCGGATCACGACTTCTCTTTCGTGCGCAAAGTACAAGCTCGGCAGCGGGATGTTCTCGCGCTTCATATACTGCCACACATCCATTTCCGTCCAATTGCTGAGAGGAAAGACCCGGAAATGCTCTCCTGGGCTCATTCTGCCATTGAAGATATTCCAAAGTTCCGGGCGTTGATTCTTAGGATCCCATTGACCAAACTCGTCTCGATGGGAGAAAAACCGCTCCTTGGCTCGGGCTTTTTCCTCATCTCTGCGCCCTCCTCCTAACGCGGCGTCATATTGACCTTCTTCCAGGCTATCCAGCAAAGTCTGGATTTGAAGCGCGTTGCGGCTCGCGTTCTGACCTTTTTCCTCAATCACCCGACCCTCATCAATTGCTTTCTGAACGGAACCAACCACTAAGTTAGCCCCAATCTCGCTCACCAGATTATCACGGTAATCCATTGTTTCCCGAAAATTGTGCCCCGTATCAATGTGCAAAAGCGGAAATGGAATTCGAGCCGGCCAGAATGCTTTTCGAGCTAAATGGGTCATCACGATCGAGTCTTTCCCCCCTGAAAACAGCAGTACCGGTTTCTCAAACTGGGCAGCGGTTTCCCGAAGGACAAAAATCGCTTCGCTCTCTAGTTGATTCAGGTGTGTTACGGTATAGTCCGGCATAACAAAGGGCGCTTGCTACCGAGTGGGACGCCCATTATCAAGCGCAATCGCCTGCTAAGTGATTGCTGAATCTGTCATAGACGCTGCAGCCGCTAAAAACCGAACTGCTGCTTCTCGGATATCCGCTAGGTTTAAAGAGCCAAAACTTAACCGAATTTGAGATCGAATTTCGTTTCCGGGATAACACAAATCCCCTGGAACATAGAATACTCCGTTCTCAATGCAGGAGTTATGGAATTGCGATTCCCCATCCGTCCGCATTTCGTTTGGGGACTTTAGCCACAGGTACAAACCTCCCGCGGGCTCCTCCCATTTCCATCCAAGGGATTTCAACGACTCGCCAAGGGATTCGTGCAGGGTAAGCATTTTGGATTTATACAATCCTCGAAGAGAATTCAAATGGGTATCAAATCGACCACTTGCCAATGCGTGTTCCACTATTGCCTGAGCAAAGTTCGCGGTCCCAAAGTCCTGTTGTCCCTTGACGTTTAGCATCGAGTTTAGCCAATTGGTGTCAGAACAATACGAATACCCGACTTTCAGTCCAGAAGCGTAAGGCTTTGTTAATGTACTCGTGTACAAAACCGGCAGGTGATTGAACGACTCAAGGGCCAAACCACTCCGCGAATCAAACGGATTTTCGTAGTACAGTTCACGATAAGCGGCGTCCTCGATAACGGCAATGGGCTCTTTTTGCCGGCTGAGTAGACTACCGATATCCGACTTCACTTTTTCCGAGACGCAATGACCGCTCGGATTCGAAAAATAGGAAACGAGGTACAGAGCTTTGACCTTATCTAGATTCCCTTCGGATTCGAACTGTGACAACAATCTCTCGAGTCCAGCTAGATCGATTTCTCCATCCTCCCGCATTGGCATGGCTAAGGCATTGACTCCAAATCCCTGCAATATCTCTAAAAACACGAAATAAGTGGGCTGCTCGACCAGTACGAAATCTCCCGGGTCACATAAAGTCTGGATAGCTAAATAGAGAGCCTGTTGGGAGCCATTACTGATAAAAAGGTTTTTCTCATTCAATCGATTTTCATCAATGGTATCGAAAGAACGTATACGTTTTACCAATAAAGACCTGAGACGGTCCCTTCCCTTATTAGCCCCATACTGCAAGGACGTCTTTCCCATCGCACCCGAATCAGCGATCTCCTCTACGATTTCACGTACGTCCTCAATTGGAAGCGATTCATTGTCCGTGAATCCCG
>CALDFV010000063.1 GCA_937942145.1 uncultured Opitutaceae bacterium | reverse complement strand
CCGCGTACCGTTCATCGTGCATTGGCCAGCTGGAGTAAAAGCGGGGAAAGTCTCCGATACGACGATCTGCCTGACTGATTTATTCGCAACGATGGCGGATATCACCGGGGCTAAGATTCCGAGCAATGCGGCGGAAGACAGCGTTAGTTTTCTCAGGGCTTTGAAAGGAGAAAAGGGCCAAGTTCGTGAGGGGACGGTTCATCATTCGATCAATGGATCGTTCGCCATTCGTAAGGGGGATTGGAAACTTCTGCTTTGCCCGGGATCTGGAGGCTGGAGCTCGCCGACTCCGGCTGAGACGAAAAAGATGGATCTCCCGCCAATACAATTGTTTAACCTGGCGAAGGATCCTTCGGAGACGAACAATGTGTATAAGGAAAACAAGGACAAGGTTAGAGAACTGTACAGTCTCCTAAACTCCTATGTGGCCAATGGTCGCAGTACTCCGGGACCTAAACAGCAAAATGAGGGCGATACGCCTTTTGACCCAGCGGGATTCGCGAAGCTGAAAGCGGAGCTGGGAATCTAGGAAACTATTTCGTGACTCTAAAATTGTAGGTGTGTCGCTCTTGACGAGCGTAGCTTTGGCGTAGACTGTTGTGTCGACCGTTTTTTTCGTAGGAGCCCCGACGCGTCAGGGCGATCACCATTCGTCCGGAATCGCGGTATAAAACCGCTCCTGCAGAGACGGGAAATAAGGTAGGGAGGACCGAGCCGGTTCTCCGTATTCGAATTTCGGAGGATCGAGCCCCGACCCATCGGGGTCAAACGACCGATCCTCCCTGCTTTTAGAGTTTTCTCGCTACTTGCGGCGGAAATCTTTATTCATCATAGGGAAACGCGATGCAGCTAGTCATCGGTATTGGTGCATCGGTGGTTTTGTGGCTGAGAAAGTTCTGACATCGCAGGTAGGGCTCGACAGCCTGGCGAGCCGCGTTGGTTGAGTCGCTTGCGCGGCACGCCGGGCCGTCGTGCCCTACCTATAAGGTTACAACTTCCACCCCTCCCGGTAGGGCGGGTTGATGAGGGCGTTCGCGGCGGCGTAAGCCGAGTGCCCACAATAAAAGAGTAGTGCAGGCTTCTTATATACCCTGAGCGGAGTCGAATGGGCAGCCTGTTTTATTTAACGATGAACAGGCAGGATGCCTGTTCTACGTTTCATGGGTGCTCGGCCCTACAATATCAGTGATCGCTTCGAGTCCTACTGATACTGCTCCGCGCTTCGATTAACGTCTTCAGCCCACTTTTCCCAGGCGGAGCGAAGGGCATCGACCTTTTCTGGCATGGAATCCGCTAGATCGACCGTTTCCCCGAGGTCGTTCTCAAGATGGTAGAGTCCGAGCTGGCTTCTTTCAAAAGTCAGTTTCCAGGGGCCACTTCTAACGGCCCAAGCATCGCTTTTTCTCCAGAATAGATTCCGTTCTGGGAGCGGTTGGCGTTGGGTTAATAGGGGTAGAAGATCAACGCCATCGGGTTGGATGTTTCCTATGGATACACTGGCCAAATTGGCGAAGGTGGGAAACCAGTCCGTGGAGTGGGCCGTTTGTTCTGTCTCTCCCGGACGGATTTTGCCCGGCCAGGACACAATGGTGGGAACCCGATGCCCGCCCTCATAGATGGAGCTTTTCTGTGCTCGCAACGGGCCATTGCTGGAAATATTCTTAAAACCACCCGAATAGGTCAGATAGCCTCCGTTGTCAGAAGTGAAGACCACAAGGGTGTTTTTCGTTAGATTCAATGCCTCGAGTGTACCCAAAATTTTCCCTACGCTATCGTCAAGGGCTTGAATCATGGACTTAACATGGGGAGCTACGTTGCTTCGATCCGGTATCACCCCCCACTTGTCGTTTGCGTAGTCAGTCCCTTTGACCCTGTGTGGAGGATCGTCGGGACCTTGCCAGGGGAAGTGGATCGCTAAATGAGGTACGTAGAGGAAAAAGGGCTTGTTTTGATGCCGCTTTATGAAGTCGATGCTATGGCGGGTGATCAGGTCGGTGGTGTAGCCTTCCTCGGGAAGCCTCTCGTTGTCTTTCCACCAGTCTTCTCTGCCACTCCGGTCGATGTGATTAAAGAAGTCTCCATCGCCCGATCCGAGCCCGCGAAATTCATCGAACCCTTGATTGAGCGGAAAAAAAGGTGGCTTGTATCCGAGATGCCATTTCCCAAAGCAACCCGTGGAATAGCCTTTTTCCTGGAGAAGTTCTGCGATGGTAATGGCTTCGAGCGGCAGGCCGGAGTCGTAGTCTCGAACGCCCGAAATAGCGCCATCGAACTTGGGACCGAAACGTTGCTGGTACATCCCGGTAAGGGTGGCGACGCGAGTGGGTGTGCACATGGGGCCGGAAGAGTGGAAATCAGTAAAGCGGAGTCCGGATGCCGCCAAGGTGTCGATGTTTGGGGTGTTGTTGATGGTACTCCCGTAGCAGCCAAGGTCGCCGTAGCCGAGGTCATCGGCCATGATGAAGACGATGTTGGGGCGGGCCAGGGTTGAGGAGGAAAGCGTGAGGAGAAAAGCGGTGATGGCTGGAATCAAAATAGGCAGACGCTTCCGTAGATAGCTAGAGATGCGCTGAGTGTGTCCCGGGTTTGATTCGATGGTCACGTTCACTTAATTAACTCCTGTAGCTGTATCGAAAGGCCGGAAACAACGTTCTCGAAAAGAGAAAGATCGGCGAGATTTGCCGTTTCGAGGGGGTCGTTGACGTGGTCATAGAGTTCTCGGGCAATCAATTCCCTAGTGTCAAACTTCCGCCATTCGTTATATCGGTATTGGTCCGTGCGTAAGGAGTAGCCCATGTTTTCCGGTCGTTTTCCCTTTGGGTAGTTCGGACGCGGGGTTTGAGTTAGGGCGGCGAATTTATGCGGTTGTGAGGGGTCTTTTAATAGATGAACCAGTGACTTCCCCTCAATGTCACTCGGTGGGGTCAGCTTACACAATTCCGTTAATGTCGGATATAGGTCCAGCAGCTCCACGAGACTGCTAACCCGTTGGCCTCTGCTATGTTGAGGGGTAGCGATGATTAAGGGGACGGCTGCGTCCAGTTCGAAGGCGGTGGTTTTGCGCGTGAGGCCATGCTCGCCCAGGTGCAGTCCGTGGTCCGACCAGAAAACGATGATGGTGTTATCCCGCAGTCCAAGTTGATCCAATTCATCCAGTACTTTTCCCACTTGCGTATCCAAATAGCTGATTGCCGCTAAGTGCCCATGGTGCATCTCTCGGAGCTCGTCTGGGCGGGCTCGACCGTCATAGCGGGAACTGGTTAGGGCGATTTCAGGAATGCCCGTTGGGGGGTCCAAATGCACCGGCACGGGGATTGTGTTTCGGTTATACCAATCCCAATACTTCTTGGGGGCATTGAAAGGAGTATGGGGCTTCCAGAATCCGACAGCTAGAAAGAACGGTTCTTGGCTTTGATGCAACCCCTGCAAGGCGCTCACGGCTTTATCCGCAACTCGGCCGTCGTAGTAGGCATTGTCGGGAACATCCCGGCACTCGATGCCGCCCGCTCCGGAAGCGAGGTTAGGAGGTACATCGCCTGTCACGATGGGTTGATCGTTTCCGTGGGTATTGTAATGGAGAAACTCAGGTACGCTCCACGAAACGCGGTCTCCCTTCCACTCATCCTGGCGCCAGTTGTGAAA
>CALDFV010000062.1 GCA_937942145.1 uncultured Opitutaceae bacterium | reverse complement strand
CATACTGATTTTAAAAGGCATCCGCCATAAGTACGAGGAGCACCACAAAGCGATTTTTACAGATAAGGCGCTAGAGGCGGCTGCGAAGCTTTCCGAACGTTACATCACCGCACGGTTCCTCCCGGACAAAGCGATTGATATTATGGATGAGGCGGGTTCGAAAGCCCGTATTGCTTCTTTGGCAAGACCTCCGGAAATTGAGTCGTTGACTACGACCATTGAAGAAGTCTGCGCGAAAAAGGAAGAGGCCATCAGCAAGCAGCATTTTGAGGAAGCTGCTAAATTTCGCGACGAGGAGAAGCAGCTTAGAGCTAAGCAAGAAAGTGTCTTGGAAGACTGGAAGAAGAGTCGCGAAGAAAACCGAATCACGGTGGACGAGGAAGACATGATGAGAGTCGTGGCTGACTGGACTGGAATTCCACTGAACCGTATGGAAAAGAAGGAGACAGAACGTCTGCTTCAATTGGCTACCGAACTTCAACAGACTGTTATTGGTCAAGATGAGGCGTGCTCAACGATTGCAAAAGCGCTTCGTCGGAGTCGGGCAGACTTGAAGGATCCGAATCGTCCGATAGGAGCGTTCATGTTCCTTGGGCCGACCGGAGTGGGAAAAACCTTCCTTGCTCAAACGCTGGCTGAAAAGATGTTTGGCGACAGGAATTCGATTATTCAGGTAGATATGTCTGAATACATGGAGAAGTTTTCCGTTTCGCGTATGATAGGTTCGCCTCCTGGATATGTCGGCCACGAAGAAGGAGGGCAGCTTTCCGAGCAGGTTCGCCGCAAGCCTTACTCCGTTGTGCTTTTCGATGAAATTGAAAAGGCCCACCCAGATGTCGTCCAGATCATGCTTCAGATTTTCGAAGAGGGTCGTCTTACGGATAGCTTAGGTCGAGAAATCGACTTTCGTAATACCATAATAATCATGACGACCAACGTTGGAGCAGCCGCCATTCAGCGTCAGACTAAGATGGGCTTTGGAGCTGCCAAATCTCTGGGCAACGATTATGAGTCTATCAAGGAGAACGTTACCGAAGAGGCGAAGAAAACCTTCAAGCCTGAATTTCTAAACCGGATTAACGATCTCATCGTTTTCCACAGCTTGGAGCGGGAGCACCTTTTCAAAATCGTGGATCTGGAAATTGCGAAAGTGCAGTCTCGATTGATTGAAAAGAAGATCTCAATTGAACTGACGAAAGACGCGAAAGAACTCATCATTGATACGGGTTACGATGAAAAGTATGGCGCGAGACCCCTTCGTCGGGCGATCGAGCAATTGCTTGAAGATCCATTAGCTGAAGCCTTGCTTGGCGGTGAAGTCAATGACGAGGATTGTGTGGCGATTGACCGCGATGGAGACAAGCTCACTTTCACAAGCATAGAGAAGGCAGAGGCGACCGCTTCCGAGTCTGAATCGAGTTGAGGAACACGGACCGATCGCTTTTTTGGGTCCTGTCTGAAACAACAGATCAAATTTTATCAGCCGCGAGTTTATGCTCGCGGCTTTTTTGAATACGAAATTGTCTTATGAGCGTATAACCTTTCTGTCAGGCCCCTTGATCTGTTTGAATTAGCTAGACTGAATAAAGAGCGGAATTAGATGAGTAGAAAGTTTCTAGCAATCTCGATTACCGCCACAATTTTGGTCCTAGCCTATTGGTCGTGGGTTTGGACTGAGGTCGAATTGCCCGATCAAAGTAGAGAATTCGTTGAGTCTCATATTGAAGAGGGCGAAATCACTAAGCTGGACTCTATTGGCCATTCCCTATTAGAGGATGCGAAGGAGTATAGCGGATTAAGCGAAGAGCAGTTTGTTCCGACAGGCCGCTTTGAAAACAGTCGGGTCATTGATAAAGTAATTGAATCAACAGGTTCGGAAAAGGAAAAAGTCGTTGCCTATTTTCTAGTTGAAAGTGGTGCAGGCAGAAAGCGTCTGGCGCTCGTTGAGCAACTTTATGAAAAAGAACTCGGAGGCGAACTGTCGTTAGTTAATCAGTACGCTTCAGTCGGGGATGAAGTAATATTTGATGCGAACCCGCTGTTAGTTGATGAGGAAGCTCTCGATGAATATTTAGAACTTGCGGGTGGTTTTATTTCAAGGAAATCAAGGCTTTCGAGCTTTGTTCAGATAAAACTTCGTACACCCAGCATTTCAGACTATCGCGATCTGCTGAGTGACCTGCGCAGGAAATTTCCCAATACCGTCGTTTCGCGGGACGATCTGCACTTTATTTCTGCGGAACCAACGGAATATTTACCGTCTCTGCAATGGCACCTTGATCAGATTGGAGCTCCTGATGCTTGGGAGTTTTCAACAGGTGGGGATGATGTGGTTATCGCGGTCATTGACACGGGGTGTCTGACTACGCATCCGGACTTAGATGAAAATATTTTTGTGAATACAGCTGAGATTCCGAACAATGGAATCGATGATGACGGCAATGGGTTCGTTGACGATGTGAGAGGGTGGGATTTTCTCGATGATGATGCGAATCCGAATGATGAGACGGGACATGGTACGCACGTTTCGGGAATAGTGGGGGCGCGAGGAAACAATGGAATTGGAACTACGGGTATCGGTTGGAATATCAAAGTGCTACCTCTTAAGGTTGGGGATAATACGGGACTTTCGAGCTCCGCTATCGCGGAAGCGTTACGCTATGTTTCCAGTTTGAAGCAAAAAGGAGTAAATGTAGTCGCTACTAACAATTCTTACGGGTCGAGCTCCCCGAATAATGTGGCGAGGGCTGAGATTCAAGTCCATGAGGACATCGGAATCGTTTTTGTCGCAGCAGCGGGAAACGCTGGCGAGGATATCGATGCGGCGAGTAGCTCCCAGTATCCAGCAGGATTTCCAGAGGCAAACATTATTTCTGTAGCCAATTCCACTCAAGGAGATGACCTGTCTTTCGGTTCGAATTACGGTATTGAAAGTGTCGATATCGCCGCACCAGGTCAAGAAGTGTATTCGACCTACCTTGACAACGATTATGAGTTTCTGACGGGAACCTCTATGGCATCGCCGATTGTCGCGGGTGCAATAGCTTTGCTGGCGACATACGAACCTGGACTGTCGGCAAACGAAATGCGTCAGCGAGTTTTTGATACTGCAAAACCGCTGGAAAGCTTATCAGGAAAAGTTTCGACTGGGGGACGACTCGATTTGCTTGCGATGCTAGAACCAGATTTAGCGGGACACACGCTCTCAGTCAAAGGCCATGAGCCACACTTGATCCTTCTACCTGATAGTGATTTCACGGTCGACTTCAAGTTAGAGGCATCAGGCGATGCGGATGTTGCGTTTGAGTATCTAGGGGCGGAAAGTGACGTCCGGATTCAAGAGATTTCTGATCGTACCTATTCGATTCAATTCAGCTCTCCGGGAGCATATCGTTTTAGATTCACCGCCGAGAAACTTGGGATAGTGAGAGAGCTTGAAAAGATAGTGGTTGTGGATCCAGAAGCGATAGCTGATGTGACTACAGGTCTACTTCATTCGTGGAACTTTAGAGAGAATGGAACCCTGCTAGTGGATAGCGTTGGAAACGGTAATGCGGAGCTTGTAGGCGCTACACGCGTGGATACGCCACTAGATCGTGGTGTAGACTTCGATGGTACCTCCAGTTTTGCCCGGTTTGACGCAAGTTTCTCGCCGATCGTCACACTGTCTGCGTTTGTGAAAGCGGATGACTTATTATCAAGTCCCCATCCGCGAATCATTAACATGCCGGACTACTACCTCTATTTTTCAACCAGAGGAATTTCGGATGTGCCTGACGGTAATGCGAATACGTTGAAATTCTATTCGAATCGGACAGGAGACTTCGGAGTTTGGAATTCACCACCAGATACGGTTCTTGAAGGCGAGTGGATGCACGTCCTAGCGAGTTACGATAGTAGAGAAACGGCGAATACACCGAAGCTCTATATCAATGGAGTGGAGCAAAAGGTGCGGTTGCAGAGGATTCCCGTTGGTGAGCAGACGATTGGAGGTGGTGAATCCTATCTCGGGGATCGTGAGGACGGAACTCGGGCCTGGGATGGCCAAATGGACGAAGTTCGAGTCTTTAATCGTCTAGTAGATAAAGAGGAAGTCTCTTTGCTAGCTGCTCGATACGCGTCTGCAGTTTGGGATGCTTATTCGATATCGGAACTGCCTGATAGCGTTTCGAGTGATTCAGTTTCCTTGGGCTTGAGGGATGCTTCTGGCAATGCGCCCAATGCCGATTTTCAATGGAGCCTCGTTGATGATTCGATCGGAGTGTCGTTGGGCGATGCGGATGGATTCTCTGTTGAAGTGCGGAATCCAGAAAATTTAAATACAAGCATTGTTTTAAAGGCTTCCAGCTCCTTCGGCGTTCGTTACTATAGATACGATCTAGTAAGCGATCCTCCTAAAATTGAACCGGGGGTCTATACGGGAACTACTTCTACAGGCGGAACCCTTTGGGTGGAGGTAGAGGAAGGGCGACGCATGGGAAATATCACTATATTTGATGAAGATGCCGAAGTCTTTAGAATTCGGGAGCCCATTTCAATCGATCCATTTGGCGATTTTGAGACAGATCCTTTTCTTTCTTTTCGAATTACGGGTACGATTGATGGTGAGGTCGTTGGCCAGATCGAGGATTCGGACATTACGTTTTCAGGCCATAATATTAAACCGAACAACTTGGTAACTGGTTTTGATGGTTTCTATTCTGGAGGTGCTATCGGTGATGGTGGACGGTCTTTAGACCTCAAAGTTCTGCAAAACGGAGAAGCGTATCTTTGGCAAACAGGCGCTCAATCCGAATTAACCCAAGGGGTTGTATCCATAGATGGAACTTTTAGCCTTTTGGTTAACGACGGTGTAACAATCTTGGGAAGAATAGATTCAGGAAATGGGAGAGTTAGAGGTGAGGTTCGCGTTGGAGATGAAGCCCGTAGCATTTATCTACGAAAAAGTAACCTTGATCCAGTAAACCGATACGTGAATCTATCAACGAGAGGTTTTTCCAGCTCAGGGGAGAATGTATTAATTGGTGGATTTGTCCTTGCTGGAACTCAGCCAAGAACCGTGCTCATTAGAGGCTTAGGGCCTGAATTAGAAAATAGAGGAGTGGTAAACTTTCTTCAGAATCCGCGAATCAGGATTTTTAGTGGAAGTGAGGTAATCGCGGTTAATGAGTTTTGGAGTAGCCAACCCAATTTGGAGGAGCTCATTGAGTTTTCGAACCGAGTACAGGCTTCTCCGCTTCCTTCCGAGAGTATGGACGCGGCGATGCTTTTGGAATTAGACCCCGGGCTCTACACGGTTTTCCTCGATTCTAATGGAGGTGAAGGTGATGGACTTTTTGAGATTTTCGATGACCCAGGCGAATCAGAGCCCTCTCTGATCAATGTATCCACGAGAGGTAAAGTAAAGGGACAAGGGAGTCCCTTGATTGCCGGTTTTGTGGTTGCAGGATTCGAGCCTAAACGAGTCCTGATCAGAGCGCTCGGACCAGCCTTGGGTGACCGTGGAATTTCTGAGCCCCTGGCAGATCCTTGGATTGAACTGTATTCCGAGACGGTGCCAATGGCTGCCAATGATGACTGGAGCGAAGGATCTCGGCCGAGTTCGAATGGGAGTGCGGTAAGGGGACCAGCGAGGGGCTTAATGAGTGCCTTTGAATCCTCGGGCGCGACGCCTTTGAATTTCGGTTCGAAGGATTCGGCGATGCTG
>CALDFV010000061.1 GCA_937942145.1 uncultured Opitutaceae bacterium | reverse complement strand
TCCATCCATTCCAGCTCTGGCCAGCGTCCAGGACCGTCGTTTTTCTGCGGCGTGCCTGGTGTACTACGCCCTTCCGTTATGTATTCGATTAGCAAGGCCTTCATTTGTTCAACTCGCTTTGGATATTTGGATACTAAATTATTGGTTTCTCCTGGATCCTTGCCCAAATGGTACAATTGGAAACGGGGCAGGCCTCTCATGTCTTCTTCAGTCGCAGGAAAGGCCCACCCACCAGAACCGGGCCAAAGAATCAATTTCCAGTCGCCTTGACGAATGGCAAAACGCCCGTCGCTGGAGTGGTTTACCGTCGCCTCCCTAATCGGCTTATCGTATTTTTCTCCGCGTAAAACGGGCAGAAAACTATAACTGTCCTCACCCATGTCATCAGGAAGTTCCACTCCTAGTATTGCAGCAGCGGTCGCCATAAAATCAACTGTGCAGATCGTTTCGTCAGACTGGGTGCCTTCCTTAATCTTGCCTGGCCAACTGGCAATGAGCGGAACGCGATGGCCTCCTTCAAATATATCGAACTTTTTCCCCCGGTAGATATAACTCCCGTTGTGCCCCGCCAAGGGAAGCTCATCGTCATCGAAATCCGCTCGGGGCGACTGACCATTGTCGCTTGTGAAAAACACCAGCGTGTTTTCCAATCGATCATCTCCAGAAATCGCATCGACGATCTGGCCCACGACGTGATCAACTAAAAGCACAAAATCTCCATAGGCGTTCGTATTGCTTTTTCCAATAAACTCCGTTGTCGGGATTATGGGAGCATGCGGGGCCGTCAGTGCTACGTATAGAAAGAATGGATCTTCGCTTTTCGCTTGTTCTTGGATATAAAGAACCGATTTATCGGTAATCGTAGACAGAACCTCAGCATGAATAAAGTCGTCCGATCGGGGACCTTTCCGCCAGAACGCTTTTTCGTCATAGTTAACCGACACTTCCTTCGGGATAGAGGTAGGGACACTGTTTTCAACCCAAACGAAGGGTGGGGATGAAAGCGACGCAATCGTTCCAAAGGAGTAGATGAACCCTTGGTCTTCCGGGCCATTTTTGATGGGCTTGCTATAGTCAATTACAGGCACCGTCCTGTCATCAAACGTCTCCATTCTCGAGCCTTTCAATTTCCAATTCCATCCAAGATGCCACTTGCCAACCAACGCGGTGTGGTAGCCTTGCCCTTTGAAAAGCTCGGCGATGGTCGTGCGCTCGTCCTCAATCAAGGGCGTCGAGTATCCATTGTATCCACCACTCTTGAGTGTCGATCTCCAGTTATACCTGCCCGTCATTATACCATAACGAGTCGGGGTACACAGAGCCGCGCTCGTATGGGCATCTGTAAACGACATTCCTTCTGCCGCAATTCGATCGATATTGGGCGTCTTCCAAGCAGCGTTTTCATTGAAGGCGGAAACATCCCCTATTCCCAAGTCATCCGCCAAGATAATGACAACATTCGGTCCGTCCTGAGCCTGCCGAAGGGACTTGCCCTGAGCCTGTCGAAGGGGCTTGTCCTGAGCTGCCAACGGCATTGAAAGATGCCAGATCGCCATAAGCGAAATCGAAAGTGTATAGTAAGAAATTCTATTCATAAGGCCTAAGCGGTTCTAATTTGCCGTACTTTTCAAAAGACTCTGCCATGGATTGCGGCTGTTCCCATCCCAGTTCAGCGATCACCTTCGAGCAATCAACTAGGGAGTCCATGTCATCCAGAGGTTTATGGCAGGGCAAATGGGACAGTTCTTTTTCGATAATTTCAAGAGCCGGGCGTTGTTCCAAGTTATCCTTCGACGCCACAAAGTAACAGTGGTACCCCTCGAGCACGGCTGTCATGGCCTTCACGGCCGCTTCTGCGGCGGAGTAGACGGGCAAATAGGTAAAGCCATCGTAACAGTTTTCCCGATACATGCCCCCGCCCTCAATCGCAGCCTTGAGCATCTGTGAATCCACGAGCAAGGGATAGCGGATGGCAATACAGCTCATCCCTGTGGTTTCAGAAAAATACTCTAGCGCATTTTCAGCGGCCTGCTTACTCAGTCCATAGCTGTTGCGAGGGATTGCCGGCATGTCCGAATCTAATGGAAGGTAGGGCAGAAAAATGGGATGCTCCTTCCGGCTTTTAATGGGCAACTGGCCATCCAATACCTGCACTGAACTGGCAAAGGCGATACGCTTGCAATCCGCGTTGGCAGCCGCCTGAAACAGGTTCATGTTCATCTGAACATTTTCGTTGTAGACTTGCTCCGGGTTTCCACTGTTCCAATTTGCGTGATTGGCGAAATGGGCAAGGACATCCACTCCGACCATTAGATCAACGCACGTTTGCCAATCGAGTAAATCGACGACTTCAACCGGATAGGCTGCCCCGTCAATCGCGACTTTGTCGACTGCCATGAACTCAAAACCCGCCTCGTAAAGAATGCGGCAAACACAACTTCCCAAACGTCCGGCGGCGCCTGTAACGAGCACTTTCATTTCAACAAAAAAAATGTAGGAGCGGCTTTATGCCGCGATATTGATCGTGCAATCATCGCTACTACCTTCGTTTCTGGCAATATACATTCGATCGTCGCAACACACTTCAGCGCTCACCAATTGGTAATGGAGCCATCCCCTCTCTCAAAGACAGGGTGGTCGTAGTCCGATCCCTTCGTGATCACGTTTACCAATTCGACCTTCTCCGCTTCGAACTCTATCCCTAATCCCGGCCTCTCGTTTGGATACAGCTTTCCGTTCTTAAAGGACAGATAGTCGTCATTGAGATAGGAGATTTTCGAAGGACCGTCTTTGGTTAACTCGGTCATGACAAAGCCCGAAGACGACGCCAAGACGTGCACCAAGGCCGCCGTAGAAATCGGACCTGTAAAGTGCGGAATCATTCCGACATAATGCGTTTCGCAAAGCGCCGCGATCTTCTTCATCTCCGTAATGCCCCCCACGTTTGGCAACGTTACGCGGGAGTGGTCGATCAGGTTCTCCTCAATCAATTCATTAATGTCCCACCGATCGCCAAAGTGCTCGCCCACCGCGATCGGTACATTGATCCGATCTCTCAGTGCCCGGTAGACTCCCGGATTTTCGGACCGAATCAGATCCTCTACAAACAACGGCTTCAAAGGCTCGATCATGCGAGCCATGGTGACCGCCTCGGCCGTGTCGAAACGGGTATGGAAATCGGTACACCATTGACCCTTCTCTCCCACACCCTCTCTCACTTGTTCATAGAAACGGTAGTTCTCATCCAGAAACTTGTGCGAATCGAATACCGGTCCATCGGAAACGGTACCTACCCTATAGGCATAGAATCCGGCATCTATGCAGGCCCGTGCGGTTTCCTTGACCGAGCCTTGATCTGGAAATCCGGTTGAATAACAGGGCAGGTAGTCACGCGTAAGACCGCCCAGCAACTCGTAGATCGGAGTTTTGAAGTACTTTCCCTTGATATCCCACAAGGCCATGTCCAGCCCTCCCATCGCATGAAGCCGTTCCCTGCCCGACGGATAAAAGTACTGCCGATACACCTTCTGCCACAAATGCTCGATTCGGAAAGGGTCCTCCCCAATCAGCATCTCGGCGCAATTCTGAATCATCTCCTTCGAGCCGCCTTCCCCAATTCCCGTTATTCCCGCGTTAGTCTCGACGACCACGATGTCTCTTGCCTGGGCAAACGTTGGCTTCAGGTATTCGGGATCCCGATAGTGGCTGATCTTGGTGATCTTAATACCAGAGTGAATATCTCCAAAAAGCGTTTTCTGGCTTAGCATGAGAGCCCCGGCTCCAAGCAAGCTGTTTTTGATGAAATTTCTGCGCGGATTGATCATGGATAAACTGGTTTTGGTTTTAACTCGTTGTGAAATTTGGAAAGTAGGATCGAACGATTCCCATTACGGCGTAAGTCGCGGTGCGTGTCACTGCCTTAAAGTCATAACACTCCAAGGTCGCGGGCGATCTCCGATCGCCCAAACATGGAGTTGGGATGTGGGCGCTCGGAGATCGCCCGTTACCAAATTAATTAATGAAGCGGGATCCATGACTTGCAAAGCCTGAACACCCGCTAGTTCTACCATTTCAATTGCGCTCATCACTCGAAATACGACCCCACATATTTCCGCATACGCTCGTAATCATCCAGCAACTTATCCGTGGTCGTTGCTCCATACTTTTTTAAGTCCTTCGTAGTGGTCCTACCATAGTTTGAGAAGTACTCGGTAATGGCCAGGCTCTCCTCCTCGAAACCTCGATCATCGCTCGACTCGATCCAGTCGGCTAGACTTTGCCGTAGCTCTTCAAGAACTCCTTGGTATTCCTCGTTTCCAACTAGGTTGACCGTTTCAAATGGGTCGTTCTCGATGTCGTATAGTTCCTCTGGAGCCATCGTCTTAAGATTCTGAGACTGAATAGGAGTGAGTAAGCGCTTTTCTCCCATGATCTCCAGCAAATGGTACATCGGATGCATCGCTCTTCGATAGGCCGTAGTCGATTCATTGATCGACCCGGGAATCTTATAGTTCCGAATATATTTAAATTCTTGGGTCCGTACCGCCCGACTGCGTGTGTCGATGTTTCCAATACGATCTACCGCGGTATAGACGGCTTCTCGGGGTTTTGAATTCCCCCTCAGAAAGCTCTGTCCCTGCATCCACCCTGGAAGTTCCCTACCCGCGGCGAGAAGTGTCTCCGCAACTAAATCGACTGCGCTTATCAGATCGGTATTTTCGGCCCCAACCACAAAGCCGGCTGGCTTTTCAACGCTATCCGGATAGTAGATAACGAGAGGGATCTGCGTTCCACTATCGTAGAGCCAGTTCTTCGCCCGTATCATCGGGCGACCGTGATCCGAAAGGAAGACCACAATCGTATTGCCTGCCACCTTATCCTCTTCCAGCTTATCTAAGATCTCTCCCACCAGTTCATCGGCCCGGTTAACGTCTTCCAAATAACCTGCCCAATCATTCCGCGCAACCGGATGATTTGGATAATAGGGAGGGACATTCACCTTCTCCTCGTCAACTTTGGCTTTCGAATCCCGCGCAAAAGGCCGATGCGAATGGCTCATATTAATCATGCCAAAAAACGGTTGGTTCTGAACGAGTTCTTCCCACGATTGAGTGTCCCAGATTTTTCGCGACGTCTTAAAAAGCCAGTCGTCCTTGCCCGTTCCGGTACCACAAATACCGCGAATATTCCCCGTGGAGTAACCACGGTCACGCATCATCTCGGGAAGGGTTAGAATTCCCTCGGGAAGGTGCGGCATCAGGTCTTCGCTGTATCGCATGTGATAGGCGCCCAGGGTCGTCTGATAAACCCCCGTTGCTAAAGCAGTGCGGCTAGGCGAACAAGCGGGGCCCGTAGTGAAAACGTTTTTAAACCTCATGCCACGAGACGCTAGCCCATCAATATTTGGAGTGTGAACCAGCTCGTTTCCATAGCAGCCCAAATCCTGCGACATATCCTCCGCTATGATCCAGAGTATATTCGGCCGGTCTTCCTTCTCCGAATACAGAAAAGTAGTCGAAGTTAACAGGAGCCCAAATACAGACAGTTTGACTAGATATCTCACTTTGTGGCTCTCAATTTAATGACTCTCGCCCTCCCTATCTTGCGCAAGGTATTTCCCTCTCTGAAGTGACTGTCGACGAGCACCACTTTCGGATTCTCGGGCACACCGGAGTGATTCAAATTTATATCCGAAAACGTAAGCTTGAGCGCTTCGCTTCCCACCAACTCGTGCCGGTGGTCAACCCCCGAGGCTTGTCCATGGTCCTCCGAAAGCTCCAAACTCGCAAAACCCAAATCCTTCGGTATCCGGTACCCCAGGTCTTCGAGTATTCGATATACCATTCCAGAGCTTACGACCACATCTGGCTGGTACTTTTCCATCCATTTTTGAATACCAGCGATACCCACGTCCCTACGCCGCAGAATCGGAATTCTCAAGGAGTTATCGATGAGCGTCGAATAGTAAAGGAACGAAGACGAGTAGAGCTTGTGCCCTATTCCTCCCGAACCGTAGGTCATTATGAATCCTACTCGACGATAGCCGAGTCTGCAAATTTGCTCCAGTAGCTCATCCATCATTTGGAGAAAGTTCGGACAAGCTCGATTAATAGTCGGCTTTATAATACTGTATCCAGGTGTGGATACACAGAATCCAGAAATATCCATGGCGAACTCACCCACTCCCGCCTGGAACGGCATGACAACGATTCCCTTGATTCCTCTCGCGATGAGTATGTCTCGCAAACGCTTCGGGGAAACGCCCAAGTCCTTGAGGAACATGAAGTCGACTCCGTAGCCGTTTTTCCTCGCTTCATCCTCCACACCTCTGGTCAAGGAAACCATTCGGGGATAGCCCTTGAGTTCTGATTTGCGGATATCGGAGATAATGACTGCGATGGTAGACAGTCGCTCCTTCAAACGAAAGGTGCGCATGTGCTCCATCAATTCCGCGACCCGGCCATCCTTAACGTACCCGATACGATCCGCCGCTTCCCGTATTTCCTCACGCTTCTTTTTCGAAACTTTGGGGCTGTTGCGCAGGGCGAGCGAAACCGCGGAGACAGAGACCCCCACCTCTCGGGCGAGATCCCGCATACTGACTCTGCTGCCTTCCGGTTTTTTGCTCATATCGTCTTGAGATTCTTGAACGCTTTCACTCCTACTCCTTATAGCGACTGGATTTAAACAGCCCCGCTGGGATTTTTTCGATTTCCTCGCAAAACTAAGATTCCCGTAAGGGCCACACAGACCCCTACGCAAACCACCAGAAATCTCCCCACATCTGAAATGCCTCCCAATCCTGCGATCAATCAGCCCGTCGCCAATATTCCTATACCAATCACCCTAATGCCATGCTTGTTTTCCCGATCAGACTCCCGTTCGTCTTCGATGCGGTCTTCACTTTCCGCTTCCGCCTTAATTCGGGCCAGGCGACTCGACTCGTAGTCCCGATATTGCTGCGTCTCAGTCATTTTTCGCATCGTATACAGCTCGTAGGCCGCCATCAAAAACAAGGGCAGGAGAACTCCTAGAGCTTGAGCCTGGGCTTGATTCAAATTGTAGACTCCATTCCATTTGAAGAACGCGTTTACGGAAAGACTCACTAACGTAACTCCCAGTACCGTATACCCAGTGTGCCGCTTAGAAAACAGTGCCCACAACATGGGTACATACATCGAACCTCCCGTAATAGCGCCTATTGCCCAGATAGTAGTGAGAATTCCACCCATGCGATCCACCAAAAGGGCGATCACCATCGTCGCCAGACCAAACAAGGCAGTCGATAGGCGGGCGACAAATATGAGCTGCCGATCGGACGCATTGGGCCTAATTGCTTTGTAGAGGTCGTTCGTAAAAACGCCTGAAACAATATTCAAGGTGGTGTTTACCGAACTGGCCGTCGCGAAAATCATGGCTCCCACCATTAGTCCCAGCATACCCAGGGGAAGGACCTCCTTTGACATGAACATGTATGCGTGGTTCGCTTCGCCCGCCGCGATATCAAGAGCCGGATTGTAGATGCGGTAAATCATCGGCGGGAGCATCCAGATAACCGGACTAACCAGGTAAAGGCAGCCGAAGAGCAGCCCCACTTTTCGGGCATCTTTCGGTCCCTTTACACTGGTGTAGCGTTGCACATAAGCCCAGGTGCCTGCAATATAGCACAAATTGTATACACCAAAACCAAGGAAGAAAAGCGGCGTGATTTCATCCGTAGTGAAGGAGAAAAAGCCTTCCGGCGAT
>CALDFV010000060.1 GCA_937942145.1 uncultured Opitutaceae bacterium | reverse complement strand
ACGAGCTGGAGTCTCTAAATCGACCGTATCGCTAGCGCTCAGGCGAGATCCTAGCTGCTCCCGTGAAACGGTCGAACGTGTTGTCAAGATCGCTGATGAGATGGGGTACAAACCCAATCCTCTCGTTACTGCCAATATGGCAGCCATGCGATCGGGGCGGCGCCATAGTAACGTGCAAGCTATTTTAGCCTATTTCTACGACTACTCAAACGGGATTCCCTATACACTTAACTCTTTCAAAGGAGCGAGAGGAAGGGCAGCAGAGCTGGGCTTCGCTTTGGAAGCGTTCCCTTACAACGATCCCGACGTAACGCCCCGTCGACTATTGAGCATACTGCGAAATCGCAATGTTCAGGGAATACTGATCGGAGAAAGTCAAAATCCGATACCACATATCGAGTTCGACTGGGAAGACTTCGCCTTGGTTTCAATAGGCTACACGCTGCAGAGTCCCCGTGTAGATCGAATAGGTTTCGATCACGCGGAAAATCTAAATCAGCTATTCCAAGATTTGAGCTTAAGAAACTACAAACGCGTAGGTCTGGCCCTGGGTTCCGATCTCGACAATCGCGTCTCGCATTCGCCCACCGCAAGCTACCTAAGTTATCAGTTTGAACAGCATTCTAATGACAAGATTCCTCTCTTCGTAGAGAAAGACCGTTGGAACAAAGCCGCTTTCCTTGAGTGGTTCCATTGTAACAATCCGGACTGCGTTGTCACCGTGGGGAACGATGCCATGAACTGGCTAATCGATGAAGGGATCCGGTGCCCAGAAGATGTCGGACTATTCTCAATATGGGCGGTCGAGGGGGAACCTCCTCAAAATCACAGCCACTTCAACGTCAGTCTAGAACTACTAGCGAAAACGGCGATCGAAGTACTCGCCGACCGACTGAATTCAAACACGAGAGGCATTCCCCTAAGACGTCGAAGCATACTCCTTTCAAGTGAACGCGTGCATCGGCATAGCCTCCGCCCCATAGCCGCTAATGAATAGCGGGAAGCAAATTCAACTTGTCCAAGACAAATTGGCTGGCATTGATACCAAGGTTGATCATCTCATTATGTATTCAATAAAGCGATCAACGCTATCTCACGCTCCTTGAACCCTCAAGAATATAGAATTTGAGCCATAAACCGAATGTCGTATTTGTATTCGCCGATCAATTTCGAAGACAGGCAACTGGGTTCGGTGGAGAGACGAACATCCAAACACCGCACTTGGATCGTCTCGCGAGTGAGAGTATCGATTTCGTCAATGCGATATCTGGAACGCCGGTCTGCTGCCCCGCTCGAGCATCGCTATTAACCGGCCAATACCCTCACCACCACGGTGTCATCATCAATGACGTTCCCATGGATCCCGATGCGGAAACGATGGGCAAGCTCTTTTCCAAAGCCGGCTACGACACCGGGTACATCGGCAAGTGGCACGTTAACGCGAACGGGCGCTGTTCTCCCATACCAGTCGATCGCCAGCATGGCTTCAAATATTGGAAAGCCCTTGAATGTAGCCACGACTACAATACATCTCACTATTTCGAGGGTTCTAGCACTGAAATGAAAACCTGGGAAGGGTACGACGCGATTGCCCAAACCGATGACGCCATTTCCTTTATAAAATCTCGCGACAAAGACAACCCGTTTCTCTTAACTCTTTCCTGGGGACCGCCACACGATCCCTACGAGACTGCCCCTCAGCAATACCTGGATCTCATTGACGAGGATACGATTGTCTTACGGGAAAACGTGCCAGCCGACCAAGCTGCCGAGGCGCGGACACTCCTCAAAGGTTATTACGCTCACATCCTCGCCCTCGACGAGTGCCTCAATTCATTGATGCACGCTCTGGACAAGGAGAGTCTGGCTGAGGACACGATACTGGTGTTTTGGTCGGATCACGGCGACATGCTTCTGTCTCACGGGGAACTCTTCAAACAGCGGCCTTGGGAGGAATCCATTCGCGTTCCGCTTTTGATTCGATTTCCGCGACGCTTTGGCACCAAAGGGAAAAGGCCTCCCGCGTTTATCAATACACCCGATTTATTGCCAACTCTTTTGGGACTGTGCGACATCGACATCCCGCATAGCGTCGACGGAACCGACTACTCTACCTATATTTCTGAATACGTCATCGCATCCGATTCTCCCGTCAGCTCGGCCAATGAGACTAAAGCTCCAGCAGACTGCGCCCTGCTCGCCTGCCATTCCCCATTCGGACAGTTCACGCGAGAAGTGGGAGGTCGCGAATACCGAGGGCTCCGTACGTCCCGCTACACCTACGTTCGCGATTTGGACGGACCCTGGCTGCTATACGACAATGACAGCGATCCCTACCAACTCACCAATTTGGCCAAGGATGACACGAAGAACGAGTTGATCAAGGAACTGGATACGCAATTGTCCCAAAAGCTTACCCAACACAATGACGCTCTCCTACCGGGAATCGAACTGCTTAAGAAGTTTCACTACGCCGATGATGTGGATGAAACCGGAACGATGCAATTTTTCGACGAATGGAATCCGGCTTAGATATCGATCGTATGAAGCCAGCTGAAACCCCCACTAAATCCCAACCGCAAGTCACCCTACTGCAAAAGTTCGCTTATGGGTTCGGAGCCTCAGCCGACATGATCGGATTCCACGCGCCCGCTGCGCTGATCATGCCAATCTATACGCTGGCGCTTGGCGTCAGCCCTGCCCTCGTGGGCCTGGCCATCGGAATCACGCGCGTATGGGACGCTTTTCTGGATCCCGTCATGGGTTCTATTTCCGACAAGACACGATCGCAGTTTGGCAGACGTCGACCATACATTTTTTCAGGAGCAATACTCGGCGGAATCACGTTCGCGCTCATGTGGCAAATCCCAATGGGATGGAGCGCGACTGCCTACTTCACCCTCCTCACTGTTTCGCTGATACTATTCTACACGGCATTTACCGTATTCACGGTTCCCTATCACGCCATTGGGTACGAGATGACCTCCGACTACCACGAGCGGACCAGCGTGATGTCTTATCGCATGTTTTTCAACATGATCGGGAACATATGCGCGGGATGGCTACTAGCCGGAACGCAACTCGAGTTTTTCGACAGCACCTTGCACGGAGCCCGTTTTATCGGACCGGTCACAGGGTTGGTCTTTATCCTATTTGGACTCGCGCCCGTGTTTTTCATAAAGGAACGAGCAGAAGTACAAACCTCGGCGGCCAAGAAGCAGCTCCCCATATTCCAGTCACTCTTTGCCACCTTGAAAGACAAAAACTTCCGGCTGCTGATCGTGCTTACGGTACTCATGCTCTCAGGGTGGACATTCGCGACTTCCATAATCGTATTCATCAATGTATCGTATGTCTTTCCTGGAGACTTGAAAGCGTCATCAATACTGCTCGGCAGTATGGGGATGGCTCAAACGGCGATTGTGGTCATCGCCCTTATGGTTGCCACAAGGGTTTCCAAGAAGATAGGGAAAAAAGCCATATTACGTTTTTCGTTTTCCATTCAGATTTTCCATGTCCTGGCCGCTTGGTTTCTCATTACACCCAATTACCCTTATCTTCAAATCGTTGCTTACATGATAGGGGCGGTCGCCAATATGACTTTCTTCCTAATGCTTCATTCCATGACGAGCGACATCTGTGACCAAGATGAATGGGAAAACGGTACACGCCGTGAAGGCATGTACGGAGCGGTCATCACTTGGATGCAGAAACTCTGCGTTTCCATCGCGGTCGCCTTGGTTGGCGTAGCGCTCGTAGCAGTCGGGTTCGACCAAACGGAGGGTGCGATACAGACCGCTCAAACCGCTCTTTCCTTGCGACTGATTTATTGCGGCATCTTTTTGTTTATCGGAGTCGTCGGGCTAATTCTGCTGACCCGCTATTCACTCACAGAAGAGAGAATCCTCAGCATCCAAAAGGATCTAGCCAAACGCCACGAGTCTATCGACTAAAGGATAGAAGGTCGGTTCGCGTTCCATCTTTTTTAGATTCGCCTTCGTTCAGGAAGTCTTCTGTGCTTGTCATATGCTTCATCGTGCCTGCCTCGCTCTTTTACTCATCGCTGGCTCATTCGCAATCTATGCCGCCGAGAAACCCAATTTCATCATCATCTTCGTCGACGACCTGGGCTACAACGACATCGGAGCCTATGGATCGAAACTCCATCGCACTCCCAATATCGATCGTATGGCCCAGGAGGGCCGGACCTTCAGCGATTTCTATGTCACAAGCGGCGTTTGCACCCCTTCCCGAGCATCTCTAATGACCGGATGCTACCCTCGGCGGATCAGTCTCCACGAGAGCGAGAAAGGACAATGGGTCTTCTTTCCCGGAAATCAGCGTGGCCTCAGCAAAGACGAAACCACTATCGCGGAAATCCTTCGTGAACAAGGATACGCGACCGGCATTGTCGGGAAATGGCATCTAGGAGATCAACCCGAACATTTCCCCCTCAACCACGGTTTCGACACCTATTACGGAATTCCCTACTCCAATGACATGGGCATGATGAATGGAGCCGGCAAAGTCGTCCGTGGTCGCAACTACCCTCCGCTTCCACTCATACGCGACAATGACATCATTGAACTGGAGCCTGATCAGCGATTGATCACTCAAAAATATACAAACGAGGCCAAAAAATGGATACGAGATCGTAAAGACCAATCCTTCTTTCTTTATCTGCCACAAACCATGCCCCACGCGCCACAATTCTCCTCGGAACGATTTGAGGGGAAATCGGCGAACGGGAAATGGGGTGACACCGTAGAAGAATTGGATTGGTCAGTCGGAGAAATTCTCAAGGAACTTAAGACACTGGGCATCGATGATAATACAATGGTCGTTTTCCTCTCTGACAACGGGGGCGCGATGAATTGGGGAGCCAGCAATCACCCGCTTAACGGCGGGAAAGGAACTACCTGGGAAGGAGGGCACCGTGTACCCTTTATCGCCCGTTGGCCCGGTCATATTCCTGCTGAAACCAGTACCCGCCAACTCGCCACTTCGATGGACCTCCTTCCGACGATGGCAAATCTCGCTGGCGGCAGTCCACCATCGGATCGTGTTATCGATGGTAAAGACATCTGGCCACTACTCTCTGGCAAGCAAAAGGCAAAATCTCCTCACAAAGCCTACTTCTATTACTACAAAGGTGAGCTACAAGCAGTACGTAGTGGAGACTGGAAACTGCATGTCGCTCGGGCCGAAACGCGAAGAAATAAAACAACTGAGTATCCATTACGTCTCTACAATTTGAAAACAGATATCGGTGAGACCGAAAATCTCGCTAGTGAAAATCCGAAAGTTGTAAAACGCATGGAATCGCTTTTGGCAATCGCTCGAAAAGATCTGGGCGACGACCATCCCGACCACAAAACCGCCGGCCAAAACACTCGTCCAGCGGGCCATGTAGAAAACGCTGTCATCCTTCACGGCAAACCGGACTAAAATGAGAGCATTTTTCATGCTTCTCTATGCGGCGTGGGTGAGTAAACTCTGGCATCGCAGGAGGGCCCGGCGAGCCGCGTTAGTTGACCTTCTTTAACGGCACGCCGGGCCGTCGTGCCCTACCTTTGCGACTTGCCAAAGGAAAAATTTTCTAGCCCAAACAACTCCGTTCTAATTCTCGTTCACAAAATGGCTTCGTCCATCCGTGAACACGGGCTGCATCCAGGCATAGAAATTTTCATAGCCCGTATCTGCTTCACGGGTATAAATAACTTTCGCTCTCACGTAACCTGAATCGCTCGGCACGGCGAACGTCGCTTTGGTCCCACGGATCTCTTCCAAAACCGCTCCTCCGGCCCCAATCAACTGAATCGAATATCCCGTCTCTCCTTCAGCGACGTTATGCCCCACGACAAATGTACTCGACAATTCGCGCTTGGTCGCGCCCTCATTCACTTTCACGGATACCCGATTTTCATTCCTTTCCGCCACGCTGAGCATTACGCCACTAGTCGCATAAAAGCGACCCCGATACATCGCTTCCGAAATCGCATCTGGCGTCAGCTCATCGGCCTCGACCATCACCCAGCCACGACCCGGATTCGAATGCTCCGGTCCTAGACTCTGAAACTTGTGGGCGTCGTCCGAAGACACCCCATAGAT
>CALDFV010000059.1 GCA_937942145.1 uncultured Opitutaceae bacterium | reverse complement strand
TAGGGGCGAAAAAACAACCGGGCCGCGATGGTTCCATGCATCTCGCCCTTTCCCTTGACCTTGAGTATCGCGGTTCGATTCCGTCATGGTTCTGTTGTAAGAACTAGCGGTGTTGGATAGAATATCAATCATTCTTCAATCATGCTACCGAGCTTAACAGGTTGAGGGTTTTCCTTGCCAGCGAACCTTGACCCCTTGCGGTGCATTGTTGAACCTGTGCAGCTACTCTCAAACGTTTCACCCCATGAAAGACTTTTTGATAGCTCTAGGACTCTTCTGCTCGTTCTTCGTCCCCCTCGAGGCATCCGATCGGTACATCCCTTTCAATACACAGGAACCGAGCCGAGAGCCGCTGGCCCCTGAAGAAGCGGTCGCGGCGATGCAATTGCCGGAAGGATTCTCAGCTACCTTGTTCGCGGGTGAACCTGATGTGCGGCAACCGATTGCCATGAAGCTGGACGACCGAGGGCGGGTCTGGGTGGCCGAGTCTTATTCTTACAAGGAGTGGGAGATGAAGGGGGAGGATAGAATTTTGGTATTCGAGGATTCCGACAATGATGGGAAGTTCGATTCGCGAAAGATTTTCTATGACAAGGCGACCCATTTGTCAGGGATGGTGGTGGGCTTTGGTGGAGTCTGGATATGCGACTCGCCCAACCTGGAGTTTATCCCGGATCGCGACGGTGACGACGTGCCGGATGGCCCTCCCGAGATCGTGTTAGACGGATTTTCGACAGCGGCCAAACACAACTTTTTCAATGGTTTAACCTGGGGGCTCGATGGATGGCTTTACGGCAGGCATGGTATCACGGCGGCGTCCTTGGTCGGAAAACCGGGTACTCCCGCTTCAGAGCGGATTGATATCAGCTGCGGAATCTGGCGTCTCCATCCGGTTACCCACGAGGTGGAGATCGTGGCTCGTGGAACCACCAATCCCTGGGGTCTCGACTGGAATGATATGGGTGAGATGTTTATGACGGGCAACGTGAACGGTCACTTGTGGCATGTCATTCCCGGCGCTTACTATCCTCGAATGCACGGTCAAGGTTCAGCGGCCCATGTGTACGACCGCATTCCTTTGACCGCCGATCATTTGCACCATGAAGGTGAGTGGACGGATCGCAGGCAGTTTCGCGACAACGCGGAAGGGCTCACCAACCTCTTGGGAGGCGGGCACTCGCATTGTGGAGCGATGATCTATTTGGGGGATAATTGGCCAGAAAAATACCGCGACACCCTCTTTCTAAGCAACACTCACGGTCGACGCATCAACAATGACATTCTACAACGTTCGGGCTCTGGATACGTGGCGACTCATAGCAATGATTTCATGATCGCCAATCACCCCTGGTATAAGGGAGTGACCCAAATCTACGGACCGGATGGCGGGGTCTATCTGTCTGATTGGACGGATTTCGGAGAATGCCACGACAACGATGGGGTTCATCGCACGAGCGGACGCATTTACAAGGTGGTTTATGGAGGTGGGAACCGTTCCAGTCCGGTCGATCTGGCGAGGCGGTCCAATCAAGAGCTAGCTGCCTATCAGCTGCATCGCAATGACTACTACGTCCGCCATGCCCGTCGTCTACTGCAGGAGCGTTTCTATGCGGGAATCGATATTGAGGATGCCCGGACCGAGCTGTTTCGGATGCTCGATTCGGGGGAACACGCCGTCGATCGGCAACTCCGATTTATGTGGGCCCTGCATAGCTCGGGTGGAGTTGGGGAAAAGCGGCTGACCGCTTTGCTGGATCATGGAAATGAGCACGTTCGAAGTTGGGCGGTACGGCTGATCGGAGAGGAAGGGCCTCCGACGAAGAGTCAGTTTAAAAAGATCCGTGATCTAGCGAGCAATGGAACGTCTCGTTTGGTTCGCCTTTACGTGGCCTCTACGGCTCCTCGATTTTCAGAGGATCAGCAGTGGGCATTGGCGGAAGAATTGTTAACGGATTTTGGATATGTATCCGACCAGAATTTGCCGTATATGATTTGGTATGCCTTGCTTCCTCTCGTGGAATCGGACCCCGTTCGGGCACTTGGGCTTCTGTCCAACTGCTCGGATTCGCAGGTCTACAAGAATATCGTGCGGCGTATTGCAACCGACTTTGATCTGAACGCTGATTTGATGCCTCGGTTGGTGAGGGCCATAACCGTTACGTTGGATCGGGGTGATCAACTTCAAGCGAGAGCAGGGATGCGGGGAATTGCGGAAGCCTTCAACGGTTTGAAGGGAATCCAGGCGCCAGAGAACTGGGCAGCGTTGGCGGAGTCAGGCGATGCGGGTGTTCGAGCCATCGCGGCAGAACTGGAGCCAGTCTTTGATCAAAGCGCGCCCATGACAGAGAAGGATTGGTTGAGCCTTTTGGAAAATCAGTCTCGTCGCAATCAGGCCATTACCGAACTGGCTGCGTTCGACGATCCTGCAATCGCGGCTACCATCTTGAGACCCTATAGCCGCTACCTGAGCGACGACCGTCAAGCCACCATGGCCACTCTGAGTTCTAGAGTTTCCTTTGCGGGACCACTGCTGAGGGCTATTAAGAATGGGCTGGTTCCTCGGTCCGACCTGTCTGCGTTTCATGCCCGCCAGATCTACAATCTTGGTGACAACGAACTGAATCGAATCCTCGAAGAGGTGTGGGGGCAGTTGCGCCAAAGTCCGGAGGAAAAACAAGCCCAGATAAAGAGTTGGCAGGCAAACCTGACTCCCGATCGGTTGGGGGATGGGAGCATCGTCAATGGAAAGTCCCTATTTCAACGAAGCTGCGCGTCATGCCATACCCTTTTTGGAGAGGGAGGCCGCTTAGGCCCACCGCTCGACGGCGGTGATCGCCAGAACCTGTACTACTTGCTGGAGAACCTTATCGATCCAGGCGCGGTATTGCCGCAGGACTACCGCATGAATGTGCTCACTCTCAAAGATGGACGAGTGTTGAGCGGCAACATCACCGCTCAATCTAGACACACTATAACGATCGCCGGTCAGAATTCCGTAGAGGTGATACCGGTATCCGAAATAATAGAACAAAGCCAGCTTGAGCAATCGACGATGCCGGAAGGGTTGTTGCAGACGATGGATGAACGAGAGGTGGTCGACTTGATCGCCTACCTCCAGCAGTAGTCAACTCAAAGGCAACTCCCTACTTTGTGTATCGGGATAGGCGATTTGTACTCTTCGTTGCGGTAGGATCTAGTTAAAAGACTCGCGAACTCAATCGAAGATTGCCTGAAAGGATTTCCATCTCTAATGGAATCTATCATATTAAACCTTTAACGTCCTGATTCGAATGAACCGTACCTCTGTTAAAAACCTCTTCACTCTCGTATTTTCAGTCCTGTTGTGGATGAATAGCGCGTCTGTTTCCCAAGCTAACATGGAACTCATCCCGCCGTTTATGGGAGACTGGGAAGGCGGCTGGGCTGACGCTCCTCAGAAAGACGGCAACGCTAGGAACAATCCCGGCCTCGTGGCCCGTGTTATAGGTCTAGGCAACAATCGATACGAAATTCAGATTCTGGAGGAGTTCGACAAGCGGGCGGACTTCAAGGTCAAAACCGAGGCAGTTTGGAAGAACGGCAAGATGACATTCGATCAGAATGGATACTCCGGCAAAATTACCAACGACAGTTTCACTGGCAAGAAGGCCGGCGGCGCCTTCGATACTCCATTTTCCTTAAAACGTGTACATCGCGCTTCACCCACCATGGGTAAAAAGGCTCCTGAAAACGCAGTGGTGCTTTTTGATGGATCCGACCTCGATGCCTGGGAGCGCCAAGGCGGGGAAGATCCAACCTGGTTGATTAAAAACGGCTACTTCGAAGTACTGCCCAAAAAGGAGAACAACGATGTCGGTGGATCCATCAATACGCGTCAAAGTTTTGGCGACGTGAAGGTCCACCTTGAATTTCGATTACCCTACGAACCCGAGCATCGGGGACAAAAGCGAGCCAACAGCGGTTTCTTCCTGCCGGGTGGATACGAGGTCCAAATTCTCGACAGTTATGGCCTGGACGGCATGTGGAACGAGTGTGGCGCGTTGTACAAGCAATCACCCCCGCGAGTGAACATGTGCTGGGCGCCTGGTGTGTGGCAGACCTTCGATGTGGAATTCAAACGTCTCCGTCGCGATTCGGAGGGCAACAAAGTCGATCACGCGGAATTCACCGTCTGGCACAACGGAGTGAAGATCCACAACAGCTTTCAGATTAAAGGGACGACCTCCAACACTCAAAAAGGGCGCGGCCTAGCGGAGAGTGGCAAGAATGGGGGGCTTTCCCTCCAGGATCACAGCAACAAGATTCAGTTCAGAAACATCTGGGTGGTGGAGCGGTAGGGTTTCAGTTTTT
>CALDFV010000058.1 GCA_937942145.1 uncultured Opitutaceae bacterium | reverse complement strand
GAAATGACGGACATGATGAAGTATCAAAGAGCGTTTGAAGCAACCGGTAGGCACATTCGGGCGATCGACGAAATGCTGGATGTCATCATCAACCGTCTGATCTAGTGATGAGCTTCGAAAATCCATTCTATCCCTGCCATGAGAGTCACAAATAACACCTATCCCGATACGCTTTTGAATCATCTGCAGCGCATATCGAAGCAGATGAATACGTTACAGACACAGGCTGCCAGCGGGCAACGCATCACTAAAATCTCTGACGATTCGGCCGCGAGCAACCGTATCCTCAACATGCAGGAGGAGAAGGAGAAAATTGCCCAGTTCTCCAAAAACGCATCCCGTGCCCAGAACATAAACAATACTACCATTTCCCAATTGCAGAACTTCGTCAAAATATCCGATCGCGTGAATGAGATCGCGGTTCTGGCAAATGACTTGCAAGGTGAAGCGGGTTTAAAAGCCTATGCGGAAGAACTCGACGAAATGATTGAACAGGCCGTTCGCGGAGCGAATACGAAGTTCAATGGTGAATACATTTTTGGAGGAACCGCAAGTGGATCGGAACCCTTCGCAGTAAATTTAGACGCGTCAGGCAAAATTCAAGACACCGATGGGGCGGGAGCAGGTGCAGCGGTTACCTATACCGGTGCTAGTGAAGGGCCGGAATTCCACCTCTCCGAATCCGGCAAGGTAGCGCCATTTACCGATGGTTCAACAAATCAGCAGTTTGCGGACTTTATCAATAGAATGGTCACATTGAGAGACGCTATGGAGAGCGGTAGTCTAAATGCGGTCAACGAGACGATTCGCGCAGATCTGGAAACATCGGAGGATGACTTGATTTTCGCCCTCAGCCGTCAGGGCTCCGTCCAGTTGAGAATCGAGTTCGACATCAATTTGAACCAGCAACGGTATACGGATCTGGAGGAGAACATATCATCGGAAGCAGATGTAGATCTTTCTCAGACGATCGTGAGACTAACTCAGGTTCAGAATGCTTATCAGGCCTCTCTACAGAGTGCGGGACGGGTCCTTAATTCGTCTCTCCTCAATTACATCTAAGAGTGAGCAGTTAAAGTTTTAATAGTCATGAAAATAGTTACGGAATCCCAAAAGAACAAGGACGTCTGGGTTAAGCCGATGGAGTTTCGGCTCACTAAAGGTTTAGTCGGATTTCCGGATGAAAACGAATTCGAGTTACTCGTGAATACGGAAGAGCTCCCATTTATGTGGATACGCTCGACGAAGAACCATGAGCTGGGTTTCGTCGTATTGGAACCGGCGCAGTTTCTGACTGAATACGAGATTGAAATAGCGGACGACGACGCGGAAGAGTTGGGTATCACTTCTTTCGACGATGCTTTGGTCCTGAACATTGTTACGATACGCGGTGAAGAGAATCTCGAGTCAGCAACCGCCAACCTTGTTGGTCCGATCGTGATGAATCGAAATTCTCAAGTGGGCAAGCAAGTGATTGTTTCGAACCACATGAAGTACTCTACGAAACATCCTATTCTCTCAAGCAACGCTAACGGCTAAAACCAGGAAGGAAACAGCCATGCTCATTTTATCCAGGAAGGTAAACGAGGCGATTGTAATCGCCGACAACATCGAAATTCGAATAACACGCATCGACGGAGATGTTGTTAAGATCGGAATCGACGCTCCGCGATCGGTGCCAATCATTCGAAAAGAGCTCGTGGAAGAGGTTTCCGCGACGAATCGCGAATCAGTGGCTCCTGCTGTGAGCTCCACGGCGGTTCCAAAACTTTCAGGACTTGCCCAAAAGCTGGCGAGTCAGAATCAGGAGAAAGACAAGACGCGTTCGAGTTAAGGTCCGAACGTTTCTAGAAAACTAATGAAGAGGTCGTAATATGGTCATTAATACAAATCAAAATGCGGTGGAAGCAACTTCCACCTTGCAGAAAAGTCACGCTGCGATGAATCGCTCGATCGCGCGATTGAGTACTGGGAGTAAAATTGTGCAGCCGTCAGATGACGCCGCAGGATTGTCGAACTCTGAGAAAATGTTGGCTCAAGGGTCGCGGATTGAAGCAGCGCGAGTCAATATACAGAATGCGGTTTCGCTGACCCAGACTGCAGACGGATTTCTCAGTTCCATGAATGATGTGCTCAATCGAATGAGTGAGCTGTCCATTTTAGTGCAAGACGTTACCAAGTCGGCCGGCGATCAGGCTCTGTACAGTACTGAGTTTGAGAAGCTAAAGGAGCAGCTTAGGGACGTAATCGGAAACGGAGACAATGGAACCGACGGCGACCCAAACTGGAATATGGGCAGTACGGATCCTTCAGGAAGCTTTAATGGAATCGTTCTATTTGGGGCTCGAGCGGACATGACGATTGTAGTGGGCGCGACGGGATCCCAAACCATGGAAGTGAGCGAAATCAATTTAAGACGAATTGGCGGAGCGATGTCAGATCTTCTTTGGGATAATTCTGTCGATGGATCTCAGCCTGACCTTAATATGGACAGCCCATCGGCTATTTCGAAGATCAATAGCGCGATCGAGCAATTAGCCGACGAACGAGCGAAGGTTGGGGCTGACTTGTCGCGTCTCGGTGTGGTGGAAGCTCAATTGCAAGTCCAAGAAGAGAATCTTAGCGCGGCGAACTCTCGGATTCGGGACGTCGATGTTGCAGTCGAGACGACGCGACTAGCGAAGAACCAAATTTTGACTGAGGCGAGCACATCAATGCTGCAGCAAGCCAATGATCTTCCCCGCCTCGCCTTGCGATTGCTCAACTCTTAAGTTAAAAGTGCTTTAAATATGAATACGGAAATCGATCGCTATCTTTCGACGCTCCTTTCGTTTGCTCCGGGACCCAGTCGGCCAAGCCGAATGGGAGGGGATTATGTGAGTTTGATCCACATTCCTGTAACCGGACCTGAAAAAGTTTATTCCGTCGCCTTCGGAGATGAAGTCAATATTCTCACGGTCGCCCGGTACCGGGAAACGATTTGGGAATGCATGAGTTTGGGAATGAATGGAGACCCGTCGCCGCAGGTTAATGTTTTGCAGGCAGAAGTTGAGACGAGCCATCCAGTATTCGGGATTCTTGACGAAAACCTGTTGACAGGATGTGAGAATCGCAGTGATGGAGGTCCTGGATTGGAGTACTACATGCTTATGTGGCAAAAGTCCGGTCACGCCTCCGTAGCGGAGTGTTGGGAGCCCTATGGTCGCAATGACGAGGATTGGATCTCGCTTATTGGATCAATGGAAGTCCTGTCTAGTCAGTACGAATACGCGGTTGCCGATTCTGAACTATAGTATCTAGAGATGGCTTTGAGTGTTTCATATCGCGCGACTGAAAAGGGAAAGCCCTTTCTTGGAGTTCGATACGTAAACTGCCAAACGTATGGTCGCTTGTACCTGAACGACGAAAAAAAGGCGTATGTGGGATGCTGCCCTCGCTGTGGCAAGAGGTATCAAGTGTTGGTAGGGGAGAAGGGCACGAACAGTCGCATGTTCATTGCCTCGTGTTGATCGGTCTAGGCACTTTAGACGGATCGGATTGGATCCGTTCTTGAGCGCTTAACGCGTTCACAATTGATTCGCTAAAGTTTCTTTAGGCCTCACTACTGGGGTCTAATGTCTCTCGCTCGCCTTCCTCGAAATGTCTGGATCCTGCCGATGTGCAATGCGCTCTCCATGTCGACTTCCCCCTTACTCGTTTTTGTTGGCGGTTTTCTGGGCAAGGAGCTCGCTCCGTCGCCCCAATGGGCGACCGTGCCCTTGACCGGAATGATAGTGGGAACGGCCGTGTCGACTGTTCCGGCCGCGATGCTGATGAGACGTTTCGGTCGCAAGCGGGGTTCTTTCATCGGTTTCGGGTTTGCCTTGACGGGGACTGCGCTAGCCTTTCAGGCGGCTTTGATTGGGAATTTTTGGCTCTTCCTCGCGAGCGCTGTACTCATGGGAACTAATCTGGCTTTCACGGCCCAGTTCCGATTTGCCGCCCTTGAAAGTCTCAAAGATCCAGCTGACTTTCCACTCGCCCTGTCCGTACTCATGCTGGGAGGATTGGTCGCCGCCTTTCTCGGTCCCGAATTGGGATTGGCGGGCAAAGATCTTGTGGCATCGCCCCACGGATTTGCAGGATCGTTCCTGTGTCTGGGTGGATTAATCGTGGTCTCCATGATTCTATTCACTTTGTTCAGTGAACCAGTCGTAAACGTTGTGGAGAGCAAAGCGCCTTCGCGCACCTTGTCTCAGATAGTGTCCAATCCGATATTTGCCATCGCAGTAGGGGCCTGCTCGATCAGCTTTCTCGTGATGAGCCTGGTCATGACTGCGACTCCACTTAATATGCATGAAATCTGCGGTATTGACCTTTCTCATACAAAGCGAGTGCTTCAGGGTCATATTGCCTCAATGTTTTTACCCAGCCTTGCCGGGGGATACCTCATGAAACGCTTCGGCATCGGCAAGATGCTTCTCGCGGGAGCCGTCCTTTACGGGGGTATGATGCTCTTTAGTCTGAGAGGGCAGGAGTTGATCCACTTCTGGGGCGCGCTGTTAGCCCTTGGGGTGGGATGGAATTTGCTTTTTATTGGAGGCACCGCTTTACTGCCTCGGGCGTATCGGGAGTCGGAGCGCTTTATGGTCCAAGCCTTCAACGACTTGATCATGTTCGGATGCCAAGCACTTGGGGCCATTGGAGCGGGCTGGTTCCTGTTTGGCTTTGGCTGGAACGTTCTTATCTGGACCTGCCTTCCTGCGATTATTCTCTCCGCCTTGGGAGCGATCTGGCTCATGCGGAAAAACATCTAGAAGAGCTTCCCTTGTCTGCTTGGGAGCCAGCGTGAATCCGGTATGGCAAAGTGGTGGCCGAGATGCTCAACTGCTAAGCTGAGTGGGCTCATAAATGTGATCAAATTTGATAGTGGCGGCTCATCTTGGATCAATATCATTGATTTTCGCCCTCTAATTTGAATTGGCAAGCGATGTGCTAGTAGGCACGTAACCGGCTTTTTGGTACAGAGAAGTCATCGGTGACTAGAAATTCAGACGATGAAAAATAGACTAATCAAACCAGCACCGGCTTTTGGCTTTGAGAAAAGCCGGCCGCTCAAACGGATTAGGAACAGCATACATCCTCCCGTTGTGGGGCTGCTTGATCAGTCTATTTTTGTCGTTTCGTAGATTAGTAGTATTGGTATATGGGTATATAGTAGTTGTTTTCGGGGTGGTTCCCGAATGCAAAGGAAGCCCCTAGCGTTGCTAGGGGCTTTCTTCTTTCAAAGGAGCGTCCTACGGGCGATTGAGACAGCCAGGACGGTCGTTGTAACGATGGGGCTCGGTTAGTTTCAGGCGAAGCAAAGCTGAAAGGGGGCCATCGAAGCAGGTGACGACACTTGCGAAGCCTGAGTCCGCAGGACTTGAAGCGTAGCGGAAACCAATCCCGATTTCGGGAGATGGGAACGGTTTCTGCCATTGGAAATCGCTGGTTTTCTGAAATGCTGTGTTGGAGTCAGATAATCTAAAACGGAGCGTTGACAGTCGGGATTCTGCGCCTATGCCTTTCGAATCTTAATTTGACTACGGAGAGATGGCAGAGTGGTCGAATGCGGCGGTCTTGAAAACCGTTGTACCGAAAGGTACCGGGGGTTCGAATCCCTCTCTCTCCGCCACATTATCAACGATTTACGTTGAATTTGCCAATTTGAATTGGCAAATTTGGAGGATGTCCACCTCTGTAATCCCCAAAACGAAACCGCTTAAGAAGTACGGGAAGTTCGCGGTCCAGAAGTTCAAAAACCCGAGCGGCCAAATTTCTTGGAGAGTCTCCGGCTCCATTAATGGTCGCCGTATTAGGAAGAACTTCGAAAACAAGGATGACGCCACTGCTGAGAAGCAACGTCTCGATCTCCAACAGAAAGCGGAACAAAACTTCGAGAAGGTCGTTGTCACGTCCTTGACTCGCGAAGAATGCGAGGAAGCGAAGATTGCTTTCAAGCTTCTTGAAGACCGTAAGAAGCCGCTGTCATTCTATGTTAAATACGCCTTGGAGCGTTATCGCGAAGCTGAGTTTGAACTGACGGTCGAGGATGCGATCAAGAAGTATCTCCTTCACAAGAAGATCGAATGCGAGCGTCATATTATCACCGCCGTGCAGCTCCGGACGATGACTACGCAACTCAATAAATTTAAGGAGACCTTTAGGGAGAAGCTCATTGGCGAAGTCGATTCGGAGCTCGTACGCTCGTATCTCAATAATCTGACTTACGGTGAGGATAATCGCCACATAAGTCCCAAGACATTCAACAACAAGCGTGGCTACCTGAACACTTTTTTCCGGTTTTGCGTTCTCAAGGATTGGTTGATGCTAAACCCTCTGGTCGAGTTACCCAAACTGAGCCATTGCTTTCGTTAGTCTGG
>CALDFV010000057.1 GCA_937942145.1 uncultured Opitutaceae bacterium | reverse complement strand
CTTACGGATTTTATGTGAAAACTCTGGGTCTTTATCCAACGATCTTGCGATCTCACTGATGTAGCAGGCTGCCTTCAGTTCTTCGAAGGGAAGGTCTTTTCGGATATTTCCTCGTGTGTATGCGAGACGATCAGAATATCCATTGAATAGGAGTCTGCCGGAGAAGGGGATATCATTGTCGAGGACTTGGTTAATATGCTTAACGAGGGAAGTGGTGCAATTTTGACGGATCGTTCCGTAAAACGCGGGCTCCTTTGCCAGTTCGTTGGCACGAGAGAGGATTTCCACTAGCAAATCGCGAGCTTGCTCGGCCGAAGCGGTGCTGCGGTAGAGATAGGTTTCCTCATCACGGTAATTCGTGCGAAGCCGGATGAGGTCCCGCTCGTCCCCCACAACATAAATGAGCTCGTACTGTTTGAACATCCCGGCAAGCGGATGATAATTTTCCCCCAGCTCCGGTCGTATCTCGATCGAGACGGCTAGGTGGTAGCCATCATTGAATTCGAAACTAAGAAAAGTGTGGGCGATGGAAGTATTGCCCCAATAGGATATGATGAAATCGACTCCCGCTACTTGGTCGATCGCGATCTCTTTGTCGTAGTAATTGATCTCAAAATCCTCAAGGGAACGGTATTCGAAATTACGTACATTGTGGATAGTGGCTTCTTCTGATGACTCCGAGAATTCTGTGACTGTCAATCGTTCGGAGGCAGGATGCCAATTCCTGTCATTGGACGGAGAGATGAGGAGCCACCAAACGTATAGGGCAATCATTAAAACCAAAATCAGGACCAAAGCATAGGATCGAGTTTTGGAGAGTCTGAGTATGGTTATGATTGTAACAACAAGCAGACCAGCCGCAATTTTTGGTAGTACGTTTCCAGGTAGGTTGGAGTACCCTACCGAGAGAATCATCCATAGAGTAGCCATAAATACGCTCGTGTAGAAGAGAGCGCTGCGAACGAATTGCTTCCAATCTATTTGGTTTAGTGAACGCAATTTTGAGAAAGTCTTAGGTCTAACCGAACAGTAGATTCAGTATCGCGACAGGCGTGAATTGGTAAAGGAAAGAAGAGAAGAGCAAAAAAGGCTGAACCCTCAGGTTCAGCCTTTGAAAATTAAAGTTGCGACGGATTTCCCTATGCGTTCTTAAGGTCGTTGAAGAGCTCCAACCCTTCTGCAGGTTTTAGTCCGTCGTGAACCACTCCCGCAACCGCTTTGATCATAGCGAGAGGGGCTTCGGACTGGAAGACGTTGCGGCCCATGTCGACGCCAGCAGCCCCGCATTGGATTGCGTTGTAGGCGAGTTCAAGAGCTTCGATTTCCGGAAGCTTCTTTCCACCGGCGATCACGACAGGAACCGGAGTAGCGGCGACCACATTTTCAAAGCCTTCCGTGTAGTAGGTCTTGACGATGCTGGCACCATTCTCCGCGCACACGCGAGCTGCGAGGCTGAAGTAGCGAGAATCCCGAACCATGTCCTTGCCCACTGCGGTTACTCCCATAACGGGAATGCTGTACTTGTTCCCGATATCGACGAGACGACTAATGTTGGCGATCGTCGAGGCTTCAGTAGCGGCATCACCGACGGCTATCATCGCCGCCATGGCCGTTGCATTCATGCTGATGGCTTCTGCCTCATCGAGCAGGACATTATGGTTCATCTCAGTGAGAATAGTCGTTCCGGTGTCGGTACGAAGACAGATCGGTTTCGTATTGTCAGCTGGGATACAAGAGCGGATCATTCCACGAGTTCCCATAAGACAGTCTGCGTGCTCGGCGAGGGGAGCGATGTTGAGATCAATACGCTCGAGCCCTGAAGTGGGCCCCATGAGGAAGCCGTGGTCAAACGCAAGCATAACAGTGCGCCCTGATTTACGGTTGAAAATGCGCGACATGCGATTCTTAATACCCCAGTCAGTGCTGTTCATTCCTTTTAGGTAAAAGGAGCTGGTATCAGCGGGTGTATTAAGCCCGAAATTGTCGCCGTCTCTGATGTCGTCTAGATCTGCCATTTTTATAGAAGGTTATTATGTTGAGAATTTATTTGTTTAGGAAATGGATTGGTTACCCACGGATTACGTGGATGAGTATTATAAAAAATTGGATGGATTGGAGTTTGGATCGTAGGAGCGGTTTTAAACCGCGATTTGACATTAGTATCGCGGCGTAAAGCCGCTCCTACATTCCTCTTTTTTAATTTACGTATTCGTTCATTGTGTTGAACATTATGGATACGGACAAAGCACCGGGATCGGGATGTCCGATTGATTTTTCACCAAGCGTTTTGGCACGTCCCATTGTGGCGATCATGGCCTTGGTTTTCTCCATGCCGTCGGTAGCTCCGGCTGCGACCGCGGTAAATGCTTCGGAAAGCGATCTGCCTACGCTAGCCTGACCCGCTTCCTGCGCTCCGGCAAGCGCATCGACCATGGTTTTGTCGCCTGGCTTGGCTCCTCCCAGATTGCAGACTCCATCTCGGGCCGCATCGAGAAATTTGGAGAGCGCTGGAGCGTCAAGGGCTTCGCAATCGTTGAGAGCCGTGCCACCACTTTGGTAGAGCATCCCCATGACGGCTCCCGAGGCCCCACCCATTGAAGCCATTAGGGCCATGCCGGTGGTGGAGAACACTTCGCCTACTGATTTCGGATCGAGTGCTTCGATCTGAGCCTTGGCGGCTGTGAACCCGCGTTGCATTCCCAGACCATGGTCACCGTCGCCGAGCTTGCGGTCGGCTTCGGAAAGCTCGGCCTCGCTTGCGATGATTTTATCGCAAATCGAAAGGATCATTTCTTTAACTTCGTTGGGGCTTAAGGTGCGGTCGGACATAGTTAGGTGAGTGAAATAGTTAGGGAAGGGCGGCTTATCCTTAAGTAGCCGAGAAAGGTAGCAAAATACGGCTGCTTAGGGATAAGCCGCCCTACCTTTGACCTGATTGCTGTGTGATTCATGGCTGGGGTAGGTTGAGCTGATTAGAGCTTTGTGTATCCGAGGGATGAACACGGCGTATCCCAAAGAGATTTTAGCGTGTCGTCGAGCTTGGTGAAGCTGATGGAGAGTCCGGCCATTTCCTGGCAAGTCACCAGTGGTCCCAGAAGGACGTCGTAAATCTTGATATCTTTTTCGGTTAGGATGGCTTTGACCCGTTTCAAGACAATGAGGCATTCCATCATAGTGGTGGAGCCGAGGCTGTTAATCAGAACGAGTACTTCGTCTCCCGATCCGATGGGAAGATCGTCGGCCAAGATGAGATCGACTAGCTTATCTGCCAAGGCGCCTGCGGTCATCATCTTTTCCACCCCGACTCCTTGCTCGCCGTGGATACCCATACCGATGCCGATAGAATCTTCATCGAGTTCAAAGGTGGGCATTCCCGTTGCGGGGATTGAGCCAGGCGAAAGGGCGACACCGACGGAGCGCGTGTTGTCGCGGGCCAGGGTTACGAGGCTGACCAGTTCGCCGAGATCCTTGGCTTTGTCGGCCGCAGCGCCCGCGAGCTTTACGATCGGAATGAGTCCGGCGATACCGCGCCGGCCTTCTTTGTCGCTGGGAGGAGCGGACGCGACATCGTCCCAAATCAAAACAGTTTCAACTCGAATTCCTTCCGCGGCAGCGAGCTGAGCGGCGATCTTGAAGTTCATGACATCACCGGCGTAGTTGCCGTAGAGGAAAAGGACCCCTTGGCCTTTGTTAACGGCTCTCGTTGCGTCAAGGATGACATTAGGAGGAGGAGCGGCAAAGATGTCTCCGCATGCGGCTCCATCAGCCATGCCAGGTCCGATGAGGCCGTGGTAGATGGGTTCGTGTCCGGTGCCGCCTCCGACAAGGAGGGCGACTTTGTCAGATGCGATTTCGGTAAGGGCAATCGCGCCAGGACCTACTTTGGTGACGCTACCGTTGTAGTAATCGACGAGGCCATCGATGAGTTCCGCTGCGGCTTGATTGGGATCGTTGAGTAATTTTTTCATTTAGGAATAAATTTTAGTGCCCTCAAATATCACGAATATTTACGAATGGAATCAACGCGAATCAGTGGTTTTAAAATTAATAAAGTATAGAGAGAACGGAAATTGTTAGTCGATTAGGGTTGATTCGTGGAAGGAATTAAATGATCCGGTCGTTCCCACCGTCGACTGGGATTTGAGCTCCGGTGGTTTTAGCAAAGGCGTCTGAGGCGAGGGCGACGACGGTGTTGCCAACGCTTCGTGAGGTGATTTCCGTTTTCATGAGGTTGCGCTTTTTGTACTGTTCCACCGTAATTCCATAGCGTTCGGCAGAACGTTCGAGGGCTTCCTTGGTCCAGAGCTTGGTATCGAAAACGGCATCCGGGTGAATGATGTTTACCCTCACCCCTTCAGGAGCCAGTTCCAGCGCGGCCACGCGGCAGAGCTGGGTCAAGGCCGCTTTTGCGCAGGAGTAGCTGGCGGCGCCGGCTCCAGGAGCGTTGACGTTTCGGGAACCAATGAAGATGATGGTTGGGTCGATCCCTTTCTTGACGAAGGGTATGGCATGTTTGAGTAGCACTTGGTGACTAGTGAGGTTGACCGCCATGCTTCGCTCCCAGTTCTTCTGTTCCATATCTTCCAGGTAGGCTCCCGCAGTGAAAATCCCCGCGTTGGATACGACGATGTCGAGTCCCCCAAACTCGCGGATGATTCGTTCAATGAGAGCTTCGATCTGGGCTTCCTGTGTGAGGTCGACCGTGATGCCAAGCGCCCCGATTCCCTCCATGATCGAATTGATCTCTGGATTGATATCTGCCCCAATGACGCAGGCTCCCGCTTCTGCTAGCGTGGTTGCAGTCGCCAAACCGATCCCCGCTGCTGAACCGGATACAAGGGCAATTTTCCCTTGGAGGAGCCCTTCGTGAGAAGCGCAAGCTTCGGGACGAGTGATTGTAGTTTCCACCCAGCCCCCGCTTGCGTCCGCTAGAAGTTTTGCCTCGCCGACTTGAGTCGCAAATTGAGCGACTTTTCTGGCTTCGCGCTTGTCTTGTCCGAAACCAAATACGCCTTTGTTGGGCCAGAGGACGGTGCGGACAGGTGCGTCCGAGGTAAGTGACTCTTCGTGATTGCCGTCGGTTACTGCTCCGAGCGATTGTGCGGTTTCACTACCCGCAAGCGATCGAGAGGAAGCAGAGTCGTCGTGAACCGCAATCAACGCGTGTCCCTTTTTGTTGGATACGAATTGGCGCAACGTGGCGATTTCCATGGTCTGGGTCGCAGTGGCCTCTTTAGATTCAGTCGCAGTGCTCGTGGTTTCGAAATAAGCCTTGGCAGCGGCATTTAAAGCCACTGTTCGCTCGTGGCATTCGTTCGCTTCGTCGCTGAACGTGAGAAGCCCCAGATTTGGCACAAGAATCCCTTCTAGCTCGGAGCTGTCGAGAAGCGCCAGAATCGCTTTTACCTGTTCCGCTCGACTTTTCGTGTATGGGGAGACGGCGACTCGATTGCCGAAAATCTCCGCTGTGAGAGATTTCACGTTTGTATTATTTGCTAAAGCCAAAGTGGCGGAGGAGCAGGTTTGTTCGACGAAGCGAGAAGGGATTGCGGCATGGAGAAGCGTGTCGGCGGTGGGGGCTTGGCTTGGCGGGAGTTCTCCGCATAGAGAGAGCTGGAGTGGCAATTCTTGACTAGGCAAGGAATCCAGCTGTCCCAGTTTCACGAGCCGTTCGTTGTCGAGGCCGATGTATTTCCCAACTTGTGGTATAAAGAGATGGGTACGGTCTTCTCCAAAAACATCACGCGACGTCGTCTTGACCGTTCCCCA
>CALDFV010000056.1 GCA_937942145.1 uncultured Opitutaceae bacterium | reverse complement strand
ATCAACGGTTCCGTTGAACTTGCATTGGATACGGGTGAAAGCTCTGGCAGGCGAGTTTCGTGAACGGGTACTCTAGAGCATAGCTGCTCCAGGTTTGGATGATCCTGTATTCGCTGAAAAACATGAGCCAGCAATATAGCGTCTCCTTTTGCGTCGTGGCGTCGGATAGAGGAGAGTCCAGCGGACAGGCGTTCAGCTATATCGTCCAGCGAGTTGCGAAGCCTCGAGAAATCGGGCCAGAGAGCCTCGAAGATGTCCATCGTATCGATAAACTGGATATTGCGAGAATGGGCGGGGTCGTCGCTCACGTGCTTTGAAATGAACCGGAAATCGAATCGATAGATATCATGGCCAAACAGAGTTGCCTGACCCACGAAATTGGAAAACGCTTGGATTGCCTCCTTGGGAGTCGGCGCATTCTTGACGTTATTATCTCTCACACGAGTGAGCTTTTGAATCTGCCTTGGAATCGGCTTCCCTGGATTCACGTACGTACAGAAAGATCTTCCCATCTCCATTCGCATCCCGCCCAATTCGATCGCCGCGATTTGAGTAATCTCTTCTTGCTTGGGTCGCAAGCCGGTCGTCTCGAGGTCGAACACAACGAGTTGCTTCACTCCCAGTAGAGGGTGAAAAAGCGATCTGTGCGTTTGATTGAGAGGTTTCACTGAAGACTAAAAAGGATTGATAAACTAGGGACTTACAAAGCAGTCGCTCCGTTCCCTGGTTGAGGCAAATAATAGAATGATATAATCGACCCTCCTCGTTGCCAGCTGACGCTCTTTCAACCCAATTGATGGCGTTTTAGTATAAAAATACTAACTAAAGGCCAGGATCTGATGTTTTACCCTCTCTAATGGCAAGAATCATCTGAATGTTGGAAAGCCGGTGGGCGATTTCCTGGGCGATATTCAAATCGTTTTCTCTCTCTAACATGGTGCCCAAGCGTCTTTCAATTTGCTCCAACCGCGCAAGCTCTACCACGTACTCCTGCCTAAGAGGAGATTGGGCTTGGAGATTGCTGTGTGTAGGCTGAATCATGAAACGTTTAAAATTGGACGACTTGTAAAATTTTGACAAGCAAGATTTACATTTGTTTAATATTTTTTTAACTTTCTAGAGACTCGAAAATTCTAGTCTGAATTATAACCCAATATACGTTATATCGTATCCGTATATTGATTACGGCCGGCAGGTTGAATAGACGCTTGTAAATTTTTGCTGCTTCGATTCATTTAGGGTCGAAAATGAACTCGCTTCTTTCCGGTAGAGATATCCTAGTCGTTGACGATGAACCGCTTTTAAGAAAGCGATTGTCTCGGTTTTTGGAAGAAGAGGGGGCCCATGTGGTATCAGTCGAATGCTTTGCGGCTGCGAAGAACGCGCTTTCTTCGATGCCTTTTGATTACGCATTGTTTGATGTTCACCTGCCTGATGGCCTGGGAGTGGATCTTTTAGATTACGCGAAAGACACATCCTGTGTCGTGATGACTGCAGATGGCGGGTGGGAAATCGCGGTCGAAGCAATGAAGCGAGGGGCTGCGGATTACATGGCTAAGCCGTTCGAACTGGAAGAGGTGCCTCTCATTTTGGCTCGTTGCGCGAAAGCGAAACGAAGCCGACGTTCTCGCGAGCATCGCATTGAAATGGAGGCGGGGGCGGGCTCAGACGAGGGGCTTTTTTTTGGAGAATCCTTAGTCGCCTTGAAGGAAAGCCTAGATCGGATACTCGCATCGGATCGTCGTCTCGCCAAGAAACTGCCCCCGATATTGCTCGAAGGTGAAACAGGAACCGGAAAGTCCACGTTTGCCCGTTGGTTGCACGCAAATGGTACGCGGCGGGATGCTGAGCTTGTCGTTGTGAATTGCGCCGCCCTCCCGGAAAATCTTGCTGAGTCTGAGTTGTTCGGTCACGAGAAAGGGGCGTTCACAGATGCGAAAGCGAAGAGAATCGGATTATTCGAAGCGGCCGACGGAGGGACTCTTTTTCTGGATGAGATCGCAAGCCTGTCACCGGCCCTTCAAGGCAAAGTCCTTGTGGCAATAGAAGAGGGAAAGATTCGTAGGGTCGGTGGAGTTAGTGAGATCCTTGTTGATGCCCGGGTCATTGCCGCCTCAAATCGAGATCTAGATGCCCTGGCTCGCGAAGGAGCATTTCGGGAAGATCTCTTTCATCGGTTGAATCTGCTCCATATTCGAATCCCGCCGCTGCGTGAAAGAAAAGAGGATCTGATGCGCCTGGTTGAGCATTTGGGAAGGGGTTTGTCACTCCGCTATCAGATTGATCGCTTCACAATATCGGAAAAAGGGAAAAAACAGATTCTTTCACACGATTGGCCGGGAAACATTAGAGAGCTGGCCCACGAAGTGGAGCGAGCGATCATTCTGGGAGACCCGAGCAATGCGGAGTTTCCCTTATTGAGCTCAGTCGCTGCTAATGGAATTTCATTGGACGAATCTTACGATTCGGACTGGCTTAATCCGCACTGGGATCTTTCTAAAGAAGGAATCGATTTGGAGATGGCGATCGATCGCCTGATTGACATGGCGATTGAAAAATCGGCGGGTAACGTGACACAAGCGGCCCGTCTTCTTAAAGTGCCAAGGGACTACATTCGGTACAGGAAAAAGAAGAAGAGTAGTTGAGGGGCTAGCATATGGGGAATATTCCCCAAAGCCGTTCGAAAAATAAGGGTTACTTTGGTAATTAGTTCCCAAATCCATCAAAATCTGAGAAAAGCTTGCCGAGTAAAATAGACATAAGTAATTGATTATCATTAGGTAAACAGATGATAGAAATATTGGCATAGATTCTGCATGGCTATGGTCGAACCAATTGGTATGAACACCCCAACAACAATTAAAATAAAAACTATGAAATCCCTATCTGTACTACTCGCAATTGCCGCAATCTCTACCTCGGCTTTTGCTAAATTAGAGCGCCCTGGGCGCCCTGAGAAAATGATCGAACGCATCGAAAATGCCCTGGAAGGAGACCTTTCAGATCGAAAGAAGGCGTACTTAGAGCACCGTCTAGCTTACTTAGAGCTTCATGTGGACATGCGACAGGCATTGAGAGATGCAATTGGTGATTTGGCAGAAGATGCGACTGACGAAGAGCGTAAGGCGGCTCGCAATTCTGTTCGTGATCAATTCTCAGATCAACTGAAAGTGGTCAAAGACCAACGCAGAGAGATCAGCAAAAAGCGCCGTGCGAATCGGGGAGATGAAACGTCGGCCGATGGTTAAGGTTTAGATCACAAATTTTTGATCAGCCAGGAGCGGGTCGCATGAGGAAGCCCATGCGGCTCGTTTTTTGTGCAATTTTACAAAGTAGAGACATGAGGATGTTGATAACATCGCTACTTGGCATTTTTTTGGCCGCAGCACGGGGAGAGGATATAGAGGATTCCTTTAAAGTGGGTGCTGGGGAATGGTCCGCGAGTACTGGTTTCGGATATAGAGAGAATGTGCTGTTTAGTGAGATCGCGCCGGTAGATTCGCCGTTCATTTTTGCGGGTGTTGAGGGAATCACGAGTCACGAGTTCATTGAAACGAGTGCGGAATGGACCACAATGCTGCTACTGGACAACTACCATTTCACAAAAGCGAGTGACTTGCCCGACGAGACCTTTGGTCTGCTTTTGTCGGAGTACGGTCGTTACGTCACAATTGACGGTCGTCTATCGAGCGGCTTACAATATGTTTATTTCAAACAGGCCTTCGATGCGACCTTTGATGTCTTAGACCCGTATCAAATTGTGCTGACAGGGCAGGAGCCGAAGCTGTACGTCGATTGGAAGGCATTTTTCTGGCAATTCGAGTATCAGGCAACGGTTGGGGCCTCGCGAATGTACTTTAAAAACCCTACCAACGACTACGAAACGATCGATTGGGAGCTGGCACTGGACTACCTGCTGGGTGAGGAGTCGAGAGTTCTCCTAACGGCTAATGGACATGCTCGAGATTATACGGATCGACTGGCTAGGACACTTTCGGGTGCGAGGGTAGATTCAATCGTGCTAGGGGAGGACCAAGTGGGAATCGAATTAGAGTATGAACGACCCTTCGGTTTTTTAGGAGTGATGGGTGAGCTCGAGTTGGGAATAGACTTTGAAGCCCGGAGGGATCGACATTTCGGGTACTACGACCGTGATAGTTTAAAGTATGGTTTGGAATGGTCGGGAGGAGGCGAAAGATGGGATTTTCGGCTAGACCTGGGGTACGCCCAACGAGACTATCTATTTCAGACCGTGGACGGTGGGTCGCTCCGCACTTCGGACGAGTGGATTTGG
>CALDFV010000055.1 GCA_937942145.1 uncultured Opitutaceae bacterium | reverse complement strand
ACCCCAATTTTTGGCCCAGTCCCTGTAGCGATTTGCAATAAACCAAACTCCTTTAGTTTCCGAATAATTTCCGTTTTTCCCTCTCATGTTACGAAGGGCATTCGGATTCGGGCCTGATACCCAACTGCCCAAAACAGTATCCAAATCCTTGTCATGGCCCGCGTTTGTTTGGCGGAGAACAGTCGCCTTCACCACTTCCTCCTCATTGATTTGATCCATCAAAGGAGATGGAGAGAAACCAGCCTTGCTAACACCCATGACTAAGTCGAAGTGGTTGGTGGTCATATCCCTTAGCTCCCCCATCTTCATTTCATCTCGGTAGCCCGACTTTTTAGCTGCTTCCATTAGAGGAGTCGATGGAGGGGCTTTGTTCTTATCTATCAGGTGAACGGTTGCATAGGGGGCGGTCTTCTCTGGCCCGCTTGCATCCGTCAGCTTCACTAGCGACCAGTTGGATAACGACTTCTTCTCGTTGACTAGTAATTGATGGGCATCTTTGAAGATACCAGATTCGATCTTAAGATACTCGTTCTCTGAATCTTCTCGAGGTGTCATCGCATCCCACTTTATCCGTACCGAATCAGATACAGAAAGCAATTTCTCCCAACCCTTGCCTCCCTTGGTGGCCGCCTCGAATTTCCATAATGACGTTTCGATTATTTCCCGTACAGCGTTAGCATCAACATCATGCTTGCTCTGAAAACTTTGTATTGTTTTTTGTGGATACAGCTCTTGGAGAATTGTATCTAGATCTAAAGTATCCCCCGCCCCAGTCTTCAAAACCTTAAGAGTCGCATAGTCGTAGGACTGCTGATTGGAGCGCCAAAGGCTCCAGCTCTCGATTTGCCCCTCGCGGATTAACGTTTTGTGGTAGTTTGACCAAACTTCCTCAACCTCCAAATACTCACCGATCTTACCATCCTTGACTCTCATTTTGTCGAATAAAAGGTAAAGGCTATCTGCCTCTAAGGTAAAAGTGGAAAGGCAACCCACTATAATCAAGGCGACCCATTTCCTGGTTAACGGTAAGTATTTCATTGGTTTATGACTAAGTGATTCAAATTTGAAGGATCTCATCTTTGTGCTTCGTTAGATCAAATCGAACTGGGCTGTTGTCTGCCCATCGGGTGAAACTTTATAGACTCCAGCCGCAGCAACTCCGTTGAGATGCTCAAATTTGGCGGAAGCTGTGTGATGATGATTGATAACCTTAAAAATAACGCTCCCGTCTGCTTCTTTGCCGGGAGCAGACCCGCTACCTTTGAGGCGGAAGACTTCCCCGCACTCTGTGGTTAAAACACCGTCACCCGATCCATAAATACTGCCGTCGTTGCGTTGTACTTGGGCGTACGACCAAAGGGCGGAATATTTCGTTGTCTCTATGGTTCCTTCAGTGGAGAGTGCTATTTCGTAATTGGCTCCCTCGGCGGTAGCGGGCAACACTCTAATACCGGTTACCTGACCAGTTTCGTCTCTAAATGGTTGGTTGTCTGACATGATCTTGAGGTCTGTGTTTTATTTGGATTTGTTCTAATTTTTCTCTGTTGAATGCAGTGTGCACCCATAGGAATTGGTCGTAGTAAATTTAGGAAACAAAAGAAGAATATATTTAACGGAGTAGGTTAGCTAAATATGGTGGGAAGAGTTGATTGGTAGCGTCACTTAATTTTCTTTAAAATAAGGCTGTTATCCGTTCAGTCTAATTCGGGCGACATACGCAAATGATGTTATGTAAAGATACTCCTCATTTTCGTCAAAACAGCAGTTGGTGACCGGATCCGGAAGCCTGATCGTGGCAAGCTTTTCACCTTCTGGAGAAATCACAAGTAGTCCACCCGGTCCTGTTGCAAAGAGGTTCCCGCTAGAGTGCATCTTCATTCCATCAAACCAACCGGTGTCGGCCTCTCCAAAAGGGCCTTCAAAAAAGACCCCGCCAGAACCATCTTCCGTTGAGAACCGCCACATCTTTCGGTCCTTCATATCCGAGCTGCCAACGTAGATCCACTTTTGGTCTGGAGAAAGCGCTATTCCGTTTGGTAATTCCATTTCGTCGCTGAGTAGATAAATGTCCCCCGTGGCAGCTTCGTAACGATAGATTCCGCTGAAGGGAATCTCTCTTTTATCATCGACAAATGCCATCTCCTCTCCGATGACGCTGTTCTCGAGATCACAATGCCCATAGGGTGGGTCGGTAAAGTAGATATCTCCGTTGGCTGCTATGGTCAGGTCATTAGGGCTGTTTAATCGCTTGCCCTCAAAGACTGCAGTTAACGTCGAGAGGCCTTCCTGATTGATGTTGTCAAAGGCCAGCTTGGCGAGCCTCCGGTCTCCATGTTGGCAGATTACGAGGTTACCTGCGGCATCTAGAGCAAGACCATTGGAGCCCAAGACCCCACCCTCAAAAAACGGGACTCTTCCGGTATGTCCGCCAGGAGAGAGAAATACGTTGGATCCTTTTGCCTCGGACCACTGATGAATCTTATTTCCCTTCACGTCCGAGAAGAGAAGTATCTTCATTGAAGGAATCCAGAGCGGTCCCTCAGCGATTTCAAAGCCATCCGCAAGCACTTCAAGTTGGACTGAACCATCGCGAAACATTTTCAGATCAGAGTCATGAAGTTCAACTTGGCAGTTAAGGCTTTCCGGGGTCGCTGCGACGGCCTTAACCTCGACTGCGTTGCTTTCTTCCTTTTTTTGATGGACGTCTGACTTTGCTGTGCAGACGGAAAGTAGAATTGAGGTACCCAGTAACTTGCCCATGAACCTCATTTTTTTCATTTTGCTAAAAATAGAATATAGCTCTGCTTCCTCATTCTTCATATTTATCCTTTTTCCTTAAGATCTTTCAGAACCTATCTGGTTTTGTCACTAGACCTTCTCCTTTCGGTGATCAACTTCGTGATTATCCTATAGGGACGCTAATCGATTTCCCCTACGCGAAAGTTCATCGTTTTCTCGACTAAATCTACTGTCCCTATGGCGAAGTTCAACTTTCCGTTACTGACAAGATCCAACGTATACAACTTGAAATATTTACCCTCTTGCTTGGACACGCCCTGGAGAGTCGCGGTTACAATATCCTCCTCAACCTGCGACCAAGCGTGACCAGTAAACTCGCCATAACCTGGCACGTCTTGCTTGTTTGTGAAAACGTACGACAAGTAAACCCTTCC
>CALDFV010000054.1 GCA_937942145.1 uncultured Opitutaceae bacterium | reverse complement strand
TCGAGTAATCTCGACCCCTTTCCCCAGCTTTTCCACGGCACGGTTTTTTTGTGCCTCAGTATAGCAATATTCCGTCTTCTTTTTAGTTCGCACTCGGAATAGGGGGGTCTGAAGAATATAAAGGTGCCCTTGTCGGACGAGGTCGGGAAAGAACTGTAGAAAAAAGGTGAGAAGCAGGAGACGGATATGCATGCCATCAACGTCGGCATCCGTGGCGATTACAACCTTGTTGTAACGCAGGGTATCGAGACCATCTTCAATATCCAGAGCGCTTTGGAGGCAATTGAACTCGTCATTCTGGTAGACGATTTTTTTGCTTAGACCAAAGGCGTTGAGCGGTTTTCCTTTAAGACTGAATACCGCCTGAGTATTGACGTCCCGCGTCTTTGTGATTGATCCCCCCGCAGAGTCGCCCTCAACAATAAAGAGGGTCGAATCATTTGCCTGTTTGTGCTTGGTGTTAAAGTGGGCCCGACAGTCCCGAAGCTTCTTGTTGTGAAGATTGACCTTCTTGGCCTTTTCTCGGGCGAGCTTTCGAATCCCGGAAAGTTCTTTCCGCTCCTTTTCGCTGGCCACGATCTTTTCTTGAATCGCTTTAGCCGTTTCTGGAAATTGGTGGAGATGGAGATCCAGGTCCTTTTTAATGAAATTGTTGACGAAATTGCGAATCGTTGGGCTCTTAGGACCCATATTCTGGGAGCCTAACTTGGTCTTCGTCTGGCTCTCGAAAACGGGTTCCTGCACACGTAACGATATCGAGGATACGATCGATGTCCGGATGTCTGAAGCATCGTAGTCCTTTTTGAAAAACTCTCGAATGGTTTTAACGATCGCTTCACGGAAAGCGGCTTGATGGGTACCTCCCATCGTAGTATGCTGCCCATTGACGAAAGAAAAGTAATCCTCGCCGTAATGGGTGCCATGCGTCATGGCTACCTCGATATCCTCTCCCTTGAGATGGATAATCGGATAAAGGATGTCGCCGGTGAGATTGTTCTCGAGAAGGTCCTTGAGTCCGTTCTCGGATCGAAAAGTCTTTCCGTTGAGGGAAAGGGTCAGCCCCGTGTTCAGATAGGCGTAGTTCCAGAGCATCGTCTCGACGAATTCGAGACGATATTCAAATGATTTGAATATGGCTTTGTCGGGGGTGAACTCGACATAGGTGCCATTTTTCTCGTCGGTCTTCATTTGGCGACTCTCGGAATCGAGTTCGCCTTGGGAAAAGATGGCCTGTTTCATTTTCGAGTCTCGATAGGACTCGGCGAGAAAATAGCTGGACAAGGCATTGACCGCTTTGGTGCCGACGCCGTTTAGTCCTACGCTCTTTTGGAAAGTTTCACTATCGTATTTGGCGCCTGTATTGATCTTGGAAACACAGTCTACCACTTTGCCGAGGGGGATTCCACGTCCAAAGTCCCTGATCGCCACTACCTCATCGCCAACCGTTATGTCGATTCGCTTTCCGTGTCCGCTTGAATGCTCGTCGATCGAGTTGTCGATGATTTCCTTCAGCAGCACATAAATCCCGTCGTCAGCGGATGCTCCATTTCCCAGTTTCCCGATGTACATCCCTGGCCTGAGCCGGATGTGCTCTCGTGGGCTTAAGGACTTAATGCTCGATTCGGTATAATTCGATTCTGCCATTTCTTGGCCCGATAGCAATAAGACCGAGCGTCGAAATCAAGCGGTAATGTTGCATTTGGGCCTAGGAAAAAAGGGTATACACCGAGGAATCGCGGGATAGCGTTTTCTCTTTACAATATTTTATCTGATAGTTGGGTTGCGATCACCTCTTTTGAAAACGATTTCCTCACCCCTCAACTATGAGTTCCTCAGCACCCACCACTGAAAAAGCGAAAAATGACCGGGCCCTGCGCTTTTATCGTGATGCCCTCGGGCTAGAGCGACTCCATTACGGAATGTGGTTGCCGGATGACGAGCTGACGATGGAAGCGCTCAAGGCAGCTCAGAAACGTTATGAGGATTTTCTGATCGACAGTATTCCTGAAGGAACCCGTCGGGTACTTGATGTGGGTTGTGGTACGGGGGAACTTTGCCTGCATTTGAAAGCTCAAGGGTATGAGGTCGAAGGGCTTTCACCCGACATCAATCAGAAAAAGGTCTTTGCCGAAAAAGTAGAAGCTCCCTTCCATTTCACGAAATTTGAAGATTCGCATTTGGAAGGTGGATACGATCTCATCATTATGAGTGAGTCTTGCCAGTATATTCCCCTGGACAAGGTATTTGAAGTGGCTCAACAGGCCTTGAACCCAAAGGGCTACCTAATGGTGTGCGACTATTTTGTCCTAGATCAGAATGCGGGTGAATTATCTAAGAGCGGGCACTACTATAATGAGTTTCTGAAAAAGGCAGAAGAAAGTGCCTTTGAAGTTGTCAGTCGCAGGGATATAACGCCGGACATTCGCAAGACCCTTGAAATTGCCGATGATTGGGCAGAAAAGATTTTGCTGGGCGCGGACATTTTGACTGAGAAGTTTCGGGAACGGAACCCTTTCCTCTGGAAG
>CALDFV010000053.1 GCA_937942145.1 uncultured Opitutaceae bacterium | reverse complement strand
AACGATAATCCTTGGGTTAAAAACCCCCGCGATACCGGGTGTTTTTACATCGTCCGAAATCATCAAAGGAACATTCGCATATATCCCGATTCGGTACTTGGTATCTTTAAAAAGCTCATACAAGGGGCCCGAATCGCATCGTTCTGCCTTCCTGAAAAAGTGTTTTAACTGAATAATGTTCTTAAGCAATCGCCCCGCCATTACAAGAACACCTAAGAGCTAGATTACCATCAATGCGGTTTCCCAGGATATTGGTATTCGTGTCGCAATTACGAGGTCGTCTTCATCACGCAAAGTTGGCAAAATCGTCTCACCAATACCAGCATTCACTACGCCTTGTCGAATCGCCTCTGTCCAGGTTGATGGTTGCAAGCTTTCGTGAGCGTTAAAAATGCTGCCGCTAAATGGGAGCGAAAACGGTAATGCTAGACGAAGCAGCAAAATAGCCCACGCCCAGCACAGGAGGCGGGGGGATATCATTCGTTTGAGAAACGAAGCAATCAATAGCAGCGCCAATGCCAGCAAGGCAAATCGGATGGTCGCATCCCAATATGCCCAAAATAGGTCAGCCATTAGAGCTGCCCCTGTCGTCCAATAATTTCTTTAACTTATCGATATCCGATTCCGACAACTCCTCATTCTCAATGAAATGGAGCATCATCGGGGCAACCTGACCACGAAAGACTTTGGAAAGGAATTGGCTCCCTTCAAAACGCCTACATTCCTTCTCCGTGTACAAGGTGCGGTACACGTTGGCTCGACCGACTCGTTTGGAAGCAATGACCCCCTTTGTTTCGAGTCGAACGAGAAAAGTGTTCACGGTTTTCTGTTTCCATTGGTCGTATGGCAATCGGGCAAGTACCTCAACCGCTGTCATCGGCTCATGATCCCAAAGGGCCTTCATCACTTCCCATTCGGAGTCTGATATTCTTGGGGCGTCGGGCATAACAAACGAAGTAAAACCGGAATAGACTACAATTGTAATCAATTGTCAAGTGTGAACGCCAGGACGCCTCGAGCCGCCGCCCAAAGGCCAACTCGACCTTAACGGAAAACCTAGCCCTTAAGCTCGTTAACTAGCTCCGAAATCGTCGCTTTCGCATCCCCGTAAATCATACGGGAATTATCCATGACAAAGAGTTTGTTAACCAAACCGGAAAAGCCTTTTCCCTGTCCACGCTTTAAAATAAAGACGGTCTTAGCGTTGTGGGCCTCAATGATGGGCATCCCATAAATCGGACTCGACTCATCCTGAGAGGCAGCAGGATTCACGACGTCATTTGCTCCAATGACAACCGCAACATCAACCGTGGGCATAACCGGGTTGATGTTGTCCATCTCCACCAATTGATCATAGGAAACATCCGCTTCCGCAAGAAGTACATTCATGTGACCCGGCATGCGACCTGCCACCGGATGGATGGCAAAGTTCACCTATGCTCCATTTTCTTCCAATAGCTCCCCCAGTTCTTTGACAACATGCTGAGCTTGAGCAACCGCCATTCCGTATCCAGGAATAAAGACAACAGAGCTCGCTGCTTCTAGAACGTAGTAGGCATCTTGGACACTAATTGCTTTCGGTTCACGATCATCGCCATCCCCTTCGGATTGGCTGGTCGCCCCAAAACCGCTGAAGAGTACATTCCCCAGTGAGCGATTCATCGCCTTGCACATTATCGCGGTTAAAATCAATCCGCTCGCTCCGACAAGGCAACCTGCCACAATCAGTACGTTGTTTGCGATAACAAATCCCGCCGCTGATGCCGCCAGCCCCGAACAACTATTTAGCAGTGAGATAACCACCGGCATGTCTCCACCGCCAATCGGCATGACACCCATCACCCCAAAGATCAGAGCAAGAACCACTCCGGAGATGAAAAGCTTGTTCGCTGTATCCAAATCACCGCTCCAAGCAAATAAAACACCCACCACCAGTATGGCGATCAGCATCAGAGCATTGATTCCTTTTTGCCCCGGAAATACTTGAGCTTGCCCAGACACCCTTCCAGAAAGCTTGCCATAAGCATACAGGCTTCCCGTAAATGTGATTCCCCCAATGAGCATTGCCAGGTAGATAACAAATGAGCTGAAATATGAAGAAGTCCCCATCTCCATACTATAGACCTGCCATCCGATCCCCCGGATCTTCTCCAGTTCGGCCCATGCCACGAGTAGACTCGCAAGTCCCCCAAAGCCATTGAACAATGCGACAAGCTCGGGCATAGAGGTCATTTTTACCAACCGAGCCGAAATACCTCCGATGAGGGTTCCCACAATGAGCCCAGCAACGATCCACTCGTAACTCATCCCCTTGTTCAACAAAGTCACCACAACGGCGATCAGCATGCCAATGCCGGAGATCATGTTCCCGCGTCGCGCCGTTTCCGCGGACCCCAGCATCTTGATGCCAAAGACGAACAAGGTAGCGGCGATTACGTAGGCCAGGTTTATAATACTATCAAAACTCATGGCTTACTTGTCCTTCTTTTTAAACATTTGAAGCATTCGGTCCGTTACCATGTATCCACCCACCACATTCACGGTTGCGAATACAAGGGCCAGAAATCCCAAAACCATTCCGACCGTTCCCGTTTCATTTACCCCGGTCGCCACCAATGCTCCCACAATTGTGATTCCTGAAATCGCGTTCGAGCCCGACATTAGCGGCGTGTGGAGCTGGGACGGCACTTTTGAAATCAGCTCAAGCCCTAGAAAGGCGGCGAGCACGAAAATGAAAAATAGCAATACGAGGTCCATTGGCAAAAATTAATATGTAGATCGTGAGATGGGTCGTCGGATTCTCCTACTTAAAACGTTCATGAACAATCGAGCCTCCATCAGTGATGACGCAACCCCCGAGAATCTCATCCTCTAGATTCTGGTTTATCTGTTTTGATTCTTCGTTCCAAAAGTGTTCGATGAAATTGAAAATGTTGGCGGAGTACATTTGACTGGCATGCACGGCAACTCGATCTTCCAGCGCCCCAATTCCGATGATCCTCGGGCCATCTTTTATCTGAACTTCCTCATCGAGTTTCGATCCCACGACATTCCCTCCTGACTCAACGGCAAGATCCACAATCACGGACCCGAATTTCATCCCGCTGACCATTGCTTCAGTGACTATCTTCGGGGCCGGGCGGCCAAACAGCTTGGCAGTTGTGATAACGATATCCGACTGCGCGCAAATCTTTGCCATACCTTCTTGTTGCATCTTGATCTGATCCGGCGTAAGCTCCTTGGCATAGCCCTGATCAGTCTGACCGGTATCACCCAGATCGATCTTGACGAACTTGGCACCCAAAGACCTTACCTGCTCTTCGACTACTGGTCTCGTATCAAATGCCTCAACACGGGCTCCCAGTCGCTTTGCAGTAGCAATCGCCTGCAGACCCGCTACGCCCACACCGATAACAAACACCCTGGATGGTGAAATAGTTCCAGCCGGTGTCATCATCATCGGCAAAATTCGATTAAGCCGCTCCGATGCTTTTACTACCGCAAAATAGCCCGCCAAATTCGCTTGGGAACTGAGCGCGTCCATCTTCTGGGCGAGCGTCGTTCTCGGAATCATTTCCATGCTGACCGCCGTCACTCCCGCACCAGCGAAAGCGTTAATAAGGTCCCTTTCATTGAAGGGGTCGAGAAAGCTGATGTGCAAAGCGCCTGATTTTAAAAGTGGCACTTCTTCGGCCGGTGGTTTTCTCACTCTCGCAACCAGATCGGCCCGTCCTAATTCTTCTTTGCGGTCTTCGAAGATTTCCGCTCCAGCCTTTTCATAGTCCGTATCCAAAAAATAGCTATTTAATCC
>CALDFV010000052.1 GCA_937942145.1 uncultured Opitutaceae bacterium | reverse complement strand
AAGCAAGGATATCGCGGTGTAAAACCGCTCCTACATTAGGGATCAAAGTCAGGCGAATTCACTAAATTCGCTCTTAGATTCCGTATTCCGGGACGGTTGCCTTTTCGACTTCCTCGATGGTGGTCAGGCCGAGGATGGCTTTTTTGAGAGCATCCACGCGGAGAGACATACAACCGATTTCCCTCGCGGCGGCTTGTAGCTTGTCTAGAGGGTCGCAGTTGGATATCATGCTCCGCATCTCTTCGGAAATTTCCATTACCTCGTGAATAGCAACGCGGCCGGATATGCCGGTATTGCGACAGGAGTTACATCCGCGACCTCTGAATAGGGTAGCGTTCCTGGCGGTTCCCGGTTCGAAATACTTGTTCAGCACCTCTTCGTTGGGCGTATAGGACTCCTTGCAGCTTTCGCAGATCCGCCCAACCAAACGTTGTGACATCACTCCGTTGATTGAAGGAGCTACCATGAAGGGATCCACGCCAATTTCAGTAAGACGTAGGATCGCCTGAATGGCATTGTTGGTGTGGAGAGTCGACAGAACCAAGTGACCCGTTAAAGCAGCCTCCGTGGCGATCTTAGCGGTTTCCGCATCACGAATTTCGCCCACCAGAATGATGTCCGGATCTTGACGCAAAGCCGAGCGAAGGATGGATTTGAAATCGCGGCCAGACTTATGGTTGACTTCGAAATGGTTGACTCCGGGGAGCTGGTATTCAACGGGATCCTCAATCGTCATGATGTTTCGATCACGATCATTTAAGTAGTCTAATGCTGAATACAGAGTCGTTGTCTTTCCGGAACCAGTTGGCCCAGTAACGATATACAATCCGTTTGGCTTCGAAACCGAATTGCGGAATCGTTTCAAATTACTTTTAGCAAGAAAAAGCTGGTCGAAAGTGGGGACACCTTTTTGACCGGCTTGTCCCAAAAGTCTGATGACAATCTTTTCGCCGTGGAGGCCGGGACAGGTAGAGATACGGAAATTTTGCTCAAACGCCGCAACCTCCATGGAGAATCGTCCGTCCTGTGGGGTAAGCGAGTTGGCGATATCCATTTCAGCGAGAAACTTAATCCGGACAAGCATGGCATTCTTAACCTTCTCTGGAAGGTGCACGATATCTCGCAAATGCCCATGGACACGGAATCGCAAAAGGCCACTGCCTTTGTGGGACTCAAGGTGGATGTCACTCGCGCCTTGCTTGAACGCAGTGATGAACATGCGACTGGTAAGATGGACCAGTTCGCTGGATTCTACCATCTTGATGAGCTGCTCCCCATCCATTGCGCTCAAGTCTCCCCCTGCGCTGAGGACTTCAAGCTCTTCGAGAGCGCTGTCGAAGGAAAGGTCGGTGTTATAGTGCAGCCCGATGGCCTGCTCAATGTCCTGAGGCAGGGCGAAGACAGGGCTAACGCGGTATTGAAGGTAACGTTCCAGTGATTCGACGACCTGTCGGTTCATCGGATCTTCCATTGCGAGTGTTATGTACCCATTAAATTCGTACAGGGGAATGGCGTTAACGCGTTTAGCCATTTCGAGAGGGAGCGTGGCCTCGCCGTCACACGAGATATTGATGGACATGGGATCGACGAAAGTGGATCCAATCGCTCGAGCCCAAAGCTCACCGGCGACGTCGCTTCTCAAGTACCCTTTGTCGACGATCTCAAGTAGAAGGCTGCTGTGGTTGTCCTTGTACTTGTTGGCCATCGCGCTAAGCGTTTCTGGCTCAATCTTTTCAGTCTCTTCGACGAGTGCGAGGAACTTTTCCGACTTAATTTCTCTCATCGTCCTTACATTGATTAAAGATTTTGGCGATCGAATCCTGGTCGATTAGCTCACGTGTAGAGAGGGAAGCATCGAACTCGGACTGTGCCTCTCGACGCATTTGAGCGTAGTCATACTTTATGATATGCTCGTCTAGACTGGTAATCCGTCTCTCTGTTTTTTGAGGATTATCTGTATCCATTGTCTAAGGTTTTTGAGATATTAGTCCAATGGAATCGATCGCATCTTTCAGCCGTGCTCGGATTTCGTCCGGAGTCTGGGTTTTTAAAATGTAGAACGAAGCCCCGTTTCGACTGCACTGCTCAACGGAGTCCCGGGTCGAAACGGCTGTCATCATTACGACTTTGGTATCTGGATTGATTTCCTTGATGTGACGCAAGGCGTCGAGTCCGTTCATGACATTCATGTTGATGTCGAGAAGGACTAGATCCGGACGGTACTCTTTGTACGCGTCGATGGCGTCCATACCATTCTGCATCAGGTAAACTTTCTTTACACCAAGATCCATGAGCAGCAGCTTCATGAATGTGCGCAAGTGCGCTTCGTCATCTGCGATTAGGGCTGTAATTTCTCTATCCATTTTCAATTGACCGGTTAAAGGTTACGTTGAATCGGGCTCCTCCCTCGGAGCGGTTTTCTACAAAAATTGATCCACCATGCCGCTGCAAGATTCGCTTGCATACGAATAGTCCAATCCCACTCGAAGATTCACCTGCAGTGGGAAGGTTTGAGGTCCGACCAAATTCCTTGAACAGGGCATCGAACTCCTCTTCTGGAATACCTGGGCCCTGGTCCTCAACTTTCAAGGTGACCGAAGTTTCATCGCTCTCAAGCAAGAGCCTTACCTCCGTATCTGGCTGGGAGAATTTTACCGCGTTTGATATAAGATTATCGATGACCCGAGAAACCAGTCTCCGGTCGATTTCCGCGCCGGTATCGCTGTTCAGAACGCCCTTGATTAGGCGTATATTCTTTTTGGATGCGTTGGGTGAGTGAAGCGTGACGGCGTGGTCAATGAGTTCCTCCAAGGACTGGATACTCGGGTCGATTCGCATCTGGCCGGATTCAAACATGGATACATCTAGCAAATCCTCCACCAAAGTGCGCATGCTTTCCGATGCCTGTACAATTGTGGAAACCAGCTCTTTCTGATCTTCGTTCAGAGGCCCAAACTTTTCATTGTTCAGATACTGTGAGATGCCGCGAATGGAAACGAGTGGATTGCGCAGGTCGTGAGAAGCGACTCCGAGGAACTTCGTTTTGGATTCGTTTTGAGTGAATAGATTCTCTATCCTGTTTTTGGCAGCCTGTTCGCGTCGGTATATTTCAGTATGGTGTTCGACACGGCTGAGCAGTTCAACCTGCCGAATGGGCTTGATGATGTAGTCGTCTGCTCCCGCTTCATAGGCCCGGCTCAAAGAGTCCATAGTGGAGAGACCGGTGACCATGATGAGAGGGATCTCCTCCAGGCGAGGGCTGAGGTGCAGGCGGGCGCAGAATTCGATACCGTCCATTTCAGGCATTACAATATCGCATAGAATGAGGTCAGGTTCGTTGTCCTCTAGAAATTCAAGGGCTTCCTCTCCCGATCCCACTCCTTCGAAAATGTAGTCCTCCCGCTCGATTATCTTCTTCACGAGACTACGCGACGCACTGTCATCGTCTATAAAGAGAACGGTCGACAACTTCGTTTCGTTCGAAAGGATTTCGTCTGAAATCAACTGTGGTTGGTTTTCCGGCATGCTGGTGTTTCCTCAGGGGAATCTATTTACCTAGGTAAGTAGATCGGCACATCTAGGGGCTGGTTTAGTTACGGTGACCGATTATGTCCCCATTTTGCGTATGGCCGACAGATCCGAGTGTTGGCCAATGGAGGTGATCGAGCGTTCGTTCGCCTAAACCCATTCATTTGTTGAATAGGCTCTTGCCGTTGATTCACCGAATTTTCATATTTTCGGGGCGGCGAGGAAAGAGGCCAGGCGTTGTTCAACGGGGATTGGAAGGGAACGGATGAGGCAGCTAGATCAACGCCTTTGGGTCCATTCTTCCGACTCGAAACGCTCGATGAGCTGTTCTTCCTCCGACATGCCCCAATCAGGCCAGGATCTAAAGTGGGTTTCTGCGCTGGCGAGTCGGGAAAGCGACTGGATAAAGTCGTTGTAAAATTGGGTCCAGTCGAGATCTGGCAAGGCAGGTCTCCAGATGGAGCCTTGTAGCAGATAGCCCTTTTTGGAGCGTTTTTGGGCGGCGCCCGCTACTTTAGTGGGAAGGTTTCTAAGGACGATGTCGTATACCTCGGGCTTTTCGAAGCATACGCTGGGCGCGGCATTTTCCGGCGAGGCGAAATTCAAAATTACGTCCACTCCTTGCTCATGCATGGAGGACACGATGCAATCGTGGACGGAGCGGTAGCTTTCAGAGGGCTGCGACCGGGCAAGTGGGTGGCTCGCTGGGATGACGAGTGAGTAAGTCCAGTCCTCAAGGTGATTGACCACACCGCCCCCAGTAGGGCGTCGGCAGATCTCAGCGCTGGGATCCGAGACTTCAGACAAGGCATAGTTGTAAGTTTGGCTCATTCCAAAAGTAAATGCAGGGCGGATCCAGTCATAGTGCCGGATCCTTAGCGCGTTCACGTCCGGGTAGCGATTGAGCAGCAGAAAATCGTGAGCCATGTTTTGGGCTGCGGTGTGAGTGGAATCGGGGAGAACGTGGAGTTCGTGCGGAGTCATGGACTTGTTTTATCAAATGGAGTTGTACCACACTCGAAATTGCTTGGGTACGATCAGCGACTCCAGTTGTTCTGGGAATGGTTGAGGACGCGTTTTCAATCGGCCTGCCAAAGGTTGAAGGTCGAGGGTCAGGTTTTCCTGGCGTCGGGAATGTTCGGGGTGGTTGCCTCGATTGGATTTTGATATTAAATCGGGCGAAAGCCCAAAGTGGTCCAGTATTCGTTGGCCGATCTCAAAACGAGAGAGCGGGTCGGCTCCAGCCCAATGAAGAAGGCCTTGGAGGTCATTGCGTTCACACAGTTCGACCATGGCGTCGGCCAAGTTGTCGGAAAGACAAGGTTGGCGATACTCGTCTGTAAACAGGTGGGCTTTCTCGCCTCGACTCCAGGAGGCAAAAAGTTGCTCGTGCAGGCTTCGATTTCCACGTGGGCTGTTTCCATTGAGAAGAGGTATTCTAATAATGGATGCGAATTCGGATGCCATGTCTAGGGCTCGCTTTTCTGACTCCGCTTTATGTATCGAGTAGATATGGGAAGGGTTGGGAGGATCTCCAATGAAGTAAGGCGCGGAAGCTCCATCGAATACCTGGTCTGTAGAGATATGGATAAACCGAGCAAACAAATGCCGGGAAAGCAAAGCCAGCTTTTCGGGAACGAGAACATTGATACGTTCGCTCGCGCTGGGATCGGATTCGCATAAGGCGGGAATAGACATTGCCGCGCAATTCACAATCGCATCGGGGAATTGCTCCAAAACGAAACGCTCAAGCGCGGCGATATCGTTGAGGTCTATCGCCTTCTGCTGATCCAGTCCAGCGATTGGAGCAGCATTAGATCCTACGATGCCGATGACTTCGTGCTTGCGCCGTTTTGCGGCTTGAGCGAACGCGTGTCCTAGCAATCCCGAAGCTCCTGTCAGGATAATTTTCATACGAATCTGCTACTTGAAGTGTTCATGGCTAATATGCCAGTTGATTTGCCAGGGAGTGGATTGATCGCCGACCTTGAGTCGAGTCAAACTCAGAATCGATGTCTTGGGAAAAACGATACATTGGAAAGATTGCGATCCTGAAAGGAGAAGAGATGCGAGGCTTGATAGGTTCGGCTCGTGACCGACCACCATGATATCTTCGTTGGACGGGTCGATGCGTTCAGCAATCTTTGATGGGTCGTCGAAAGGAGTGATTCCGTCAACGGTTTCCAATCCCACCGAAAGCCCGAGACCCTCGTGGAGCAGGGTTGCCGTCTCAATCGCTCGAAGGTACGGACTGTGCCATATGACTGAAGGCTCGATGAGTCCCTTCTCTCGGAGGACGCTAGATATTCGTTCAATCTGTTTCTTGCCTTTAGGGCTGAGGGGACGCTCGGAATCAGGCTGAAAGTCTGAAGCGTGGGCGTGTCGAACGAGATATAGGGTCTGTTCCATCTGAAATTTGGCTTTATCGTTAGTCTGATACGAGGGCGCTGGCTTGCAGGAGTCGGTTCATTCCCTCTGCCATGGAAACACGTGGATGATAGTCGAGGTCGCGTTTGGCCGCCGCGATATCGAACCAATGGTCTTTGGCTAGCTCCGAAGCGACGAACCGGGTCATCGGGGGTTCCCCACGCAGGCGGAGCGCTTTCCATATCAGTTCCAATACCGCTCCCGCTCTTTGGGCTTGGGCGAGGCTGATCTTCTTGTTTATTGCGGAAATACCGTTTCGTTTCAGAAGACCATTGATCCACTCCCAGAGGAGAACGGGTTCGTCATTACTTATGAAATACGCTTTCCCCCCTGGGTTGTTTTCGAGTTTGTCAAGCGCCGCCTCCGCGGAGAGGTGAGCATCGACGACATTGTCGATGTAGCTCAGGTCGACTCGATTGTTCCCCTCCCCAACAATGCGCAGCTTCCCTTTTCTTCCTCGATCCCGTACTCGAGGTATAAGATTTGGGTCTCCCGGGCCCCAGATGAGATGGGGCCGGAGGGCCACTGTCTTGAGGTTCCCTGGAGGAAGCCCGTGTGCGGCGAGGACCGCTTTTTCCGCGATTACTTTCGTCGTGGGATAATGGCAGGGAATGTCATCGCCATAGGGCAACGATTCATTGGCTCCTGAAATAGCCTCGTTATTAAAAACGACACTCGGAGTACTGGTATAGACCAGTTTACTTACTTCAAAGTCGCGGCACCCGTTAACGATCGACTGGGTTCCAATTACGTTCGCATCATGAAACTCACGGTACTTTCCCCAGATGCCCACTTTAGCCGCGGTATGAAACACGGTATCGGCCTCTTGGCATGCGTTTCGAACCGATTTTGCGTCAGCCAGATCGACATAGAGCATTTTTACTCCGAGCGCTTCCAGTTCAGGCTGAGGTCGTCGGCAGAGCCCTTTTACCGCGCAACCTTGATCCAGAAGCCGATGAATGAGATTACCGCCGAGAAATCCACTTGCGCCTGTGACAAGTACGCGTCGAGGCGCCAAGGATTGAAAAGGAAGGGCTTTCTCCGGCATCGGCATGGGAACAGAGGCTTGCGTGTCGCTGAGTAGTGTCAAGTATCTGCCGGCATCTCCTGCAATCTCGATGGACGAAACTGAGAAAGTTGCTGACAAAAGGCTTATCAGCCAGCTTACCCTGGTAGGGGAGCAGCAAGGCATGGTGAAGCGTTTCGATGGTTTCGACAAATCCCGTCACACCGTGCCCAAGTACGCCAGCGATCGGGCCCAGCAGTTCCTGGCGCGACTTGCGGAGCCGGAACTAGTGGAATGGAGCGAAGCGCTTTTCGCCGCTTATAGAGAGGCTATGGATTATAGGCGGAAAGACATTTCGTCCCTCGTTGAGGGAGGGGTCGCTCGGATCGAGAGCAAGGATTTCATTCTGGAGCGGCGGTATTCGTTGAATCAAGACAGTCCGGACAGTTACCTAGTCGAAACGGAGCTTATGAACGCGAGCAGCCTAGAGTTGCTCGAGCACGAGTCTTTCAATCAAGCGACAGGGCCGCTGTTCGAGCGAATGCGCTGCCTGTTTAGGCGCGACGTTTCCGTGGAGTCGATGATCGACGGAATCGAAGACTGCAAAGGGAGCCAAGTAACGGTAGACTATCCCTCCACCTGCGAGTATTGCGAAACTCGGATCGAAGGACTGGAACCGGTGTTTCGGTTCGACTCTGCATCATTGGAAATTCGATTTCGTAGTTATGGAATGCCCCGTCAAATGATCCAGGCCTATCGAGCCATGGCGGGCAAGCTGGCCTCGGTCGAGGTGATGAAGGACGTCTTGTCGCTTAGCTAGCAAAGGTTACCCTTAGCGGTTCTCCCTTCAGTCGCTAGGTTGTCTCTTTCGGCAATGACTGAATGATGTTTTTCGAATGATTTGCGATACGTTCGAAATTGTTCACAATCTCAATATAGATGAGCTCCGAGTGTACCTCTGCGCTATTATTGGTCATCCGATTGACAGAACGTTTTCGCAGCTTCCGCCTCTTGTCGTTGATCATATCTTCGAGATCGATCGCAACTTCCATATCAGCCGCTGATACTTTCGACTGAATTCGGGATTGGTAGAAGTCTATAAATCGCTGAACGTTTTCACCGAATTGGACAATGTCGTCCTCAATCTCTTTATTGATAAAGCGGTTTTTCCGATAGCGTTTCGCAGCCCGGTTCGTGATTCGGTGGCAGCAGTCGCAGATTTCCTCGAGTTCTGCGATCACTCGGAGGTACCGCGTCGCCTCTTGTCGGGTTTCGTTGCTTACATGGTCGGAGGAGCAATGAATGAGGAAATCGTACAGCTCTGAGGTGATTTCGTTACTCTCCTCTTCCATCCGGTTGATCTCTTTCACTTTTTCGGAAAGGTCTTCCTGCGGATTGTTGTATATAAAAAGGAACTGCTCAAACATGCGCTTGCTTAGATCACCGAGTTTCCCAATCGCTTGCTTCCCTTCGGAGAAATTCAGTTCCCCGGAGCCCCATGACATAGTGTCCAGATACCGGAAGGTAGGCAGGTTGGCAGTAGTGGGTTTTTCTTTGACCAACCATTCGACGAGTTGGGCGATCTTGGGGACAAAACCGATCAGTAGAAGGATGTTAAGCAAATTGAAGAGCGTGTGATAAAGCGCCATGTGGTTGGGTAGATCCGGATTGGCGTCAGCCCGTCCTTCACCATCTACGATAAGAGCTTCTGGTGAACCGGGCATGAGCCAGTCGACCATCGAAATAAAGGGGAAGAACACGGCGAGCATCCAAAGCACACCGAGCATATTGAACATGAAATGCGCTCGAGCCGCTCGTTTAGCAGCCGTGTTGGCCGTTAGCGATGCGAGGTAGGCGGTGATTGTGGTGCCAATATTTTCCCCGAGAATGACCGCGGCAGCTTGAGGAAAGTCGATCCAGCCCTTGTACGCCATGGTTAGCGTGATTGCGCCAGCTACCGAGGAGGACTGTACGACAACGGTGAGAACCACACCGACCGCGAGAAAGATGAGGATCGAACCAAACCCGTAGTTACTCAAAGAGGCGATCCATTCCAAGGCTTCTGGATTGCTCTTGATATCGGGAACCGAGTTTTTGAGAAGGCTGAGGCCGAGGAAAAGCAATCCGAATCCCGTGCAGAAGTTGCCGACCTCCTTGAGGCGAGCGGTCTTCATGAAAGTCATGGCCACCCCAACTCCGATTACGGGAATGGCGATATTTGAGAGGCTAAACTTAAATCCCAGAAACGAGATGATCCAAAACGTTGTCGTTGTGCCGAGATTGGCCCCCATGATGACGCCGATCGACTGGATTAGGGTTAGGAGGCGCGCATGGACGAAACTAACGACCATGACCGTGGTGGCCGAGGAGGACTGAACTAGACAGGTGACGAGGAATCCAGTCATTACACCGGCAAATCGGTTTCCGGTCATCGAGCGCATGATGCTGCGAAGCCGCTCGCCTGAAAATTGTTGAATGGACTCGCTCATGAGGCGCATACCAAAAAGGAACACGCCTAAGCTGCCTAATATCATGAAGAATAAGGACATGGACTTTGTGATTACGGAAGGAGGCCTCGAAACGGGGATTCGAGGATGAATGATCCAAATACGGAGTGGGGTCTCGATGCAACCGAATTGTTGCTTTTTGGGAATTGGTTCTCAAAAATTTGGGGGCGGTCACGAACGGCAGAACATTTTATTGAATTTATTAGGCGGTTTGGCGCGTCTATTGGTATGAAAAAATTGAACACACTATGAAATCACTTGCTCTTATCTCCTTTCTCGCAGGAATTTTCTTAACGCCGGTCCTTTGGGCGGAAGATCTGTTTTTCGAGGGAGATCTAATGGCTGCGCAGAAAGTAGCGAAATCGACAAGCAAGCTGGTCATGATCGACTTCAAGGCAGAGTGGTGCGGCCCTTGCAAAATGCTGGACCGGACCACTTGGAAGGATGAAAACGTTATTTCGACTTTGAAAGACAAGGCAGTAGCTGTTAAAGTGGATGTAGATGAGAACAGCGAGCTCGCCGCAAAATATAGTATTCACTCGTTGCCTACAGTTATCTTCGTAGATGGAAACGGGAACGAGGTTTCTCGATTCATTGGTTACCGTGACGCGGAAGGATTCCTGAAGGAATTCAGCAAGCTTGAAGAGTCGTAGATGCCTCCGTGGTTGCTTCCTAGGAGCGACCTTCCAGGGACCCCCATTTTGGTCGGATCGAGTGTTAACTCGCTTCTGCGTTTCCGTTCTTGCGTTCGGTGGGCGGCTTTGGCTTTTTCTTTCGTTGTTGACGGCCGAAACAGGAGGCGTCAGGCGAGAAAATTCCAATCAACTATTCAATGAGCGAAGCTGCTGAATCTACGCAATCCGTGTTCGGGAAGAGCAACCCTTTCCCCGCTCCTCTACTAAAAAAGTACAACCTTAATGGTGAGGGCTCTGCCAAAGAGACTATCCACGCGGAGGTCTCCATCGAAGGTTCGGGACTTAGCTACGATGCGGGGGACGCTTTGGCGGTGGTTCCTCAGAATGCGCCTGATCTCGTCGAGGCGTTCCTCGCGGCGACAGGAATCGACGCCGCTGATGAGCTGACCATTGGCGAAGAGGTTTTCTCTTTCGGGGAGGCGCTTCGAGACAAATTCGATTTGCGTGTTGTGACAAAAGTAGTCCTCACAAAGTTCGCCAAAGCGGCCGGACTCGATGAACTCCTGGAAAAGTGCGCGGACAGGGAATGGGTAAAGGAATATACTTGGGGGAGAGATTGGGTGGACGTGGTGAAAGAGTACCCACCGACTTCCCTTTGCGCAAGCGACTACGCCGGATTTCTACGTCCGCTGGCAGCCCGTTTGTATTCCATCGCCTCCAGTATAGAGGCTCATCCCAATGAGGTTCATTTGACAGTGGGGACGGTGCGCTACGAGGCCTTTGGAAGACCAAAAAAAGGGGTATGCTCGACGTTCATTTCTGACATGTGGGAGGAAGGAGCGACCGCTGGGGTTTATTTCCACCACAACCCCAACTTCAAGCTGCCCAAAGACGGATCGCTTCCGATCATCATGATTGGACCCGGAACGGGAATCGCTCCCTTTCGTGCCTTTATCGAGGAACGGATCGCAAAAGGAGCCACCGGAAAAAACTGGCTGTTCTTTGGGGACCAGCACCAAGCAACCGACTACCTGTATCAACCTGAATGGGAGAAGTACCTCGAATCCGGGCACTTGCACAAAGTGGATCTGGCTTTTTCGAGGGACCAAGCAGAGAAGATCTATGTTCAGGATCGAATGCGCGAGAACGCCGCTCAAATCTGGGAGTGGATCGATGCAGGTGGATACTTTTACGTATGTGGTGACGCCAGCCGGATGGCCAAGGACGTCAATCAAGTGCTCATTGACATCGTGGCTGAGCAGGGCGGAATGGACGAGGCCGCAGCCGCAGCTTACGTGAAGCAGATGCAAAAGGATAAGCGCTACGGCCGAGACGTGTATTGAGCCAGCCCGATCGACTATAAAAGTTAAAGACGCGCCTCCCTCGCTCCCGTCGCTCCGAACAAGAAACCAGGACTTCGCAAAATACCCTTAAGGCCGTAAAATTTTAGAAGGTTCTAAAATTTTTTGGCCTTATAAATCGGGGGCGGGTACTACCAGTACTTAGAAGTGAGCTGCGGGTAAAATTGATAGGTCTTTGGCCCGCTCTAAAATATTACAGACCTTCTTGAGGAGCTCGCCTTTACCTGAGCCACCTCCATCTCCGAAACTTCATCAAATGTCATTGCATGGGGTACAAAAAGGCTGGAATAGGAGGGATAGTCGCGATCATTGACACTTTGATCCGATACAGAAAAGAGATCGAGAAGGCTTTGCTCGTAACGCCCAGTCGCTATTTCCATCTTCGCTCACCTTGCATCCATCCATCCTCAGAAGGAAAATATCGAGGAAGCTCGTAGCATAGTATGATTTCCCCAAGAGGCTAAGATTGAAATGCCTATTCGAATGTAGCCCTTTGATGGGATATCGCTCAGGGCGGTCTGAAGGACAAAATTGTAGTCCAGATTTAAAATATAGCTTGATAACATACCAACTGGTCGGTTTATTGTGGGTCTAATGACTGAAACCCGACAAGCGGAAGGCACAAGAGCCAGGATCCTGGAAACCGCACTGGATCTGTTTCATAAGGGGAGCTTCAAGGGGACCAGCATAAATCAGGTCGTAGAGCAGGCAGGGATTACGAAGGGAGCGTTGTTTCATTACTTTAAGGGGAAGAATGAACTTGGCTATGCGGTGGTGGAAGAGTGCATCCAAGCTCAAATCATTGAAACTTGGGTGAAGCCACTCGCCACTTCGGTGGATCCCATTTCAGATTTGATCGGAATTCTCGACCATTTCGAGGAAATGATGCAGGAGCAGCCAGAAATTGTAGAGTATGGCTGTCCCCTCAACAATCTTGCCCAGGAGATGTCCACCCAAGACGAGGACTTTCGCTTGAGACTGGTTTCGCTCTATCAGCAGTGGGAGACCGCGTTGGAAAAAGCACTTCGTGCTGGGAAAGATGCCGGAACGGTCAAAGAGTCTATCGACTCTGAGGCAGTCGCATCCGCCATCGTTGCTCTGATGGAAGGATCTATCGGGTTGATTAAGGTTAATCGGGACCGCGGTCACATCAGAAAGATCGATTCGGGGGCAAGAGCGTTCCTCGAGCTCCTCAGGCCGTAATTTTTTAGAGAGAAACATACCAACTGTTTGGTCTTCGCAGGGCGACTTAATGATTCCGAAAACTAGAAACTGAAATGACGACGAGAAATGAATTGACCGAACAGACAGGGGTCGAGCGGCTTGCCGCGAATACGATAAGGTACCGGTGGATTGTGATCGCTGGGTTCTTTATCGCCGCGGCCGTGGCGATCAGTGGCTTGTTTAAAGTCGAGCAGACTGAAGGGGGCTACAGCTTGGCCCCAGATATTCGATTCGATTCGAGCTATCGGATCTTCTTTTCGGAAGACAACCCGCAGCTTCAGGCATTCGATGCGTTGCAGAACATCTACACGAAAGATGACAACGTGATGATCGTCCTGACTGCGGACAAGGATTCGATTTATGAGGAGGACTTCCTGGAAGCGGTACAGTGGGTTACCACGCAAGGGTGGCAGGTACGTTACTCGCGCAGGGTTGATTCCATTACAAATTTCCAGAACTCGGTTGCGGTAGAAGACGACCTCTTTGTGACGGATTTGGTGCCAGAAGGTGAAGCTCTTGATCGGGAGCGCTTAGATGCGATTCGAGAGGCGGCGCTTGCGGAACCTGCGATCTACAATCGAATCATCAATGATAAAGGGCACACTACCGGTATCAATATTACAGTGACGCTCCCGGGTCTCAATGATATGACTGAGGTCCCTGAAGTGGTTAACAAAATAAGGGAAATTGAACTGGAGTTCGAGGCGAGGTTTCCTGGAATTGAAATGCATAAGGCAGGCGTTGTGATGTTAAACAACGCATTCTCAGAATCCGCGATGTCTGACATGGGGACCGTAATGTTGCCGATGTTTGTGGTTATTTTCCTCGTCATGGCGATCTTGCTCAGATCATTCTTTGCGACCGCGATCACGGGTGCCGTGGTCATGTTCTCAATTGTCGGGGCCATGGGAATGATGGGGTGGTACGGGTACAATTTGAGCACTCCTATCATGAGTGCCCCGGTAATGATAATGACTCTGGCCGTGGCGGACAGTATCCATATATTCATAACGTTCTTTCTGGAGTTGAGGCGTGGCAAGGACCGGGATTCCGCCATGGTCGAAAGTTTGAGGATAAACTTTTCTCCTGTACTCCTGACAAGCGTAACGACGGCGATTGGATTCATGAGCATGAATTTTAGTGACTCACCTCCGTTCCAGCAGTTGGGTAACGTCGTAGCAACTGGGGTTATGATTGCCTGGGCGGTTTCGATATTTTTCCTCCCCGCGGTGGTTTCCTTACTTCCTTTTAAGAGCGTGGTTCGCCGCCAGTCGACAACCAGTTTCTTTGATACATTCTCGAGCTCGCTAGCGAGACACCGAGGAAGGTATTTGGTGGGATCTGTGGCGGTGGTCGTCTTTCTGGGAGCCATGGTGCCGCGTATCGATTTGAACGATCAGTGGGTTAAGTATTTCGACGAGTCGATGGAGTTTCGCCAGGATGCGGACTATGCGGAAGAAAACCTTACCGGCATGAATAATTTCGAATTCTCCTTACCGGCGGCGACAAGTGGAGGTATCAACGATCCTGAGTACTTGGAAACGCTCGAGTCTTTTGCGGCCTGGTACCGCGCGAAGAATGATGTGGTCCAAGTGAATTCGATCGCAGACATCATGAAGCGTCTTAATAAAAACATGCATGGCGACGATCAGAGCTATTATCGGATTCCAGAGAGTAGAGAGCTAGCTGCCCAGTATCTGTTGCTCTACGAATTCTCGCTTCCCTATGGACTAGATCTGAATAACCAGATCAACGTCGACAAGTCCGCTAGTCGTGTAACGATCACAACTAGGGACGTACCCACAAAAGAGTTACGTAAGCTAATTGAAGACGGCGAAGTTTGGCTCAGGGAAAACGCACCCGACTACATGCACGTAAATGCGGCAAGCCCGACAGTAATGTTTGCCCATATTTCTGAGCGTAACATTAAGAGCATGCTCGGAGGGACTTTGGTGGCGGTTCTAGCAATTTCATTGTTGCTGGGTATCGCGTTGAAAAGCGTTCGATTCGGATTGATCAGCCTGATCCCTAACATTACTCCTGCCGTTCTTGGATTCGGTTTCTGGAGCCTCCTCTATGGAGAAATGGGGCTCTCTCTTGCCATGGTTTCAGGTATGACACTCGGTATCGTAGTAGATGATACCGTTCACTTTCTAAGCAAGTATCTTCGTGCTAGGAGAGAAAAGGGTCTGAATGGCGAAGAAGCAGTGCGCTACGCATTCCAAACCGTAGGAAAAGCTCTTGTGGTTACGACGATTATTCTCACGATCGGTTTCTATATTCTGGGTATGTCCTCGTTCCGGATGAACAGCTGGATGGGACAGCTTACGGCGATCGTAATCGCTTTTGCCCTGATTGCGGATTTTATTTTGCTGCCTGCTTTCCTGCTGGTTGTAGATGGAAAGAGAAATCGAAAGTCGGTTCAGAACAAGGTTCTCAATGAAGAAGCGACGATTGCGTGACCGGAACTAAACTTTTAAATTTCACCCAAACAGCATGATGAAAACGAACACGAGCAAACTACTGGCCTTCAAATTTGCGGCACTCCTAGCCACTACCTCTGGGATAGCGGAAATGACACCGGAGGAAAAGGGGCTCAAAATTGCCATCGAATCCGATAAGCGAGACACGGGTTTTAGAGATACCATTGTTGAAATGGAGATGGTTCTTACAAATCGGCATGGGGAATCGAGCAATCGCAAGATGAAGCTGCGTACTTTGGAAGGCGTCGGGGATGGCGACAAGACGCTCATAACCTTTGATGAGCCACGTGATGTGAAAGGAACGGCATTTCTTTCCTATACTCATAAGGTGGATGCGGATGATCAATGGCTCTATCTGCCTGCGCTAAAGCGTGTGAAGCGGATCGCGTCCAGTAACAAGTCTGGCCCTTTCGTCGGGAGTGAGTTCGCTTATGAAGATATGACTTCCCAGGAAGTAGAGAAGTATACGTACAAGTACATTGGGGACGCGGATCTTGATGGCGCAAATTGCTTTCAGATCGAACGCTATCCCGTGGACCCAAAGTCGGGATACACTCGTCAAGTGGGCTGGATTGACAAGGAACACTATCGAGTCATCAAGATTGATTTCTATGATCGGAAGAACTCTCTATTAAAGACTCTTAGCTTCAACGGATACCAGCAGTATCTCGATAAGTACTGGAGAGCGGACCGTGCCAAAATGGTAAACCATCAAACGGGGAAATCGACCGAGCTTCTCTGGAAAAACTACCAGTTTAGCAATGGCTACACTGATCGGGACTTCGATCAACGTTCCTTGCAGAATGCTCGGTAGCGTCTGTGCATATTGAAATTACTTTTTGAGTACGGGACGATGCGAAGCGGAGCATTGAAAACAGGTTTATTAGCGATCACTTTTTTGATTTCAGTTTCGCTAGAAGGAGCTGAATGGTCAGGTTATGCGACCGCCGAGACTCGAGTATTTGAAAGATCACCTCTTTCTGATGAGCAAAAGGGCGGCGTTAGCGCGGCGGTGATCCTGGAGCCTGAATTTTATGCGGATTGGAAGGAAGGAGACCGGGCGTTTGAGTTTACTCCCTATTTTCGTTTCGATACCCATGACGGTGGGAGAAACATAATAGACTTAAGAGAATTGTCTTATCTGATTGTCAACGGCGACTGGGAGGTTCGGTTTGGAGTCTCGAAAGTCTTTTGGGGAGTGGCAGAATCCCAACACCTTGTAGACACCATTAACCAGACAGATCTCTTAGCCAATCCGGACGGGGAGGACAAGCTCGGGCAGCAGATGATTCAAGTCGTTCGCGTTACGGACGTAGGAGACTTCAGCCTGTTTTTGCTCCCAGGGTTTCGGGAACGCGCTTTTCCTGGAAGCGAAGGCCGATTGCGTAGTAGCCGATGGGTGGATACCGATAAGCCCCTATATGAGTCATCAGCGGAAGAGGGCCACATTGATGGGGCGATTCGCTGGTTTAACATTATCGGCGACTTCGATGTGGGTCTACACTACTTCCGTGGGACACGACGTGACCCGTTATTGGTTCCGAGTTTAGACGTTGATGGGAATTCGATCTTTCGACCTTACTATGAGCAGATGGACCAAGTCGGACTCGACCTCCAGTACACGAACGAAGGCTGGCTATTTAAGTTTGAGGGAATCGCCAGGGACACCTCGTCGAAAGAATACAGTGCCATGGTGGTGGGATTTGAATACACGCTTTACGGTATCGGAGGCAGCGCAATTGATGCGGGGGTTCTTCTAGAGGGCCACTTCGATTCCCGAGGTTCAAACGCATTCAATCCCTTGAATCGAGATCTTTTCTTTGGAACGCGACTTACTTGGAACGACGACGTGGATACGGCGCTGGTCGCGGGCGGCTTTGTCGATTTGGACAATGGAAGTGTTTTCGCTCGAGTTGAGTTCGAGCGCCGCATCGGCAGTCGGCATAAGATTGAGTTCGAGGTTCAGAAACTAACCAATATCGCATCAAGAGATCCGTTTTTCGACCTGCGACGGGACAGCTATGCCCAACTAAGCTTAAGCCAATATTGGTGAGACGCGCGTAGGGGGGCGTCGGTATTTAGAAAATCACTCCCCTTGATATTCCGTTTGCCTAGAAGGGGGATTAGGTCTAACGTAACAGGTAGGCATTGAATTTCATGAAAATCTACTCCGATCCAAAGTGCTTGAACTATCATTCCCCTGGACACCCGGAACGACCGACAAGAGTTGAAGCAACCGTAGCTTGGTTAAAGGAAAGGCAACCCGAGTGGACTTGGGAACCCTTTGAAGTGGCCTCGGATCTGTCACTGTTGAGGGTGCACCCTCGTTCTCATTTGGATCGCCTCCAGGAAGAGCGAGCGTTTGACGCGGATACCGCCTTTCACGATGACATTTTTGAAATCGCTCGATTGGGCACAAGCAGCACGCTCGCTACGATGGCGTCTGCCCGAAGTGGAGAAAAGGCATTTTCACTCATGCGTCCGCCAGGGCATCACGCGGAGCAGGCCCAGGCAATGGGTTTTTGCTATCTTAACCATATAGCGATAGCGGCTTTAGAGGCCGTGGATACCGGAATTGAAAAAGTGGCCGTGTGGGATTTTGACGCCCATCATGGGAACGGTACCGAAGCGATTCTGGAAGGGGTGGAGGGCGCTTTCTATGTTTCCGTTCATCAGCACCCCTGTTATCCGGGAACGGGTACAGTTTCACGCGGCAATGCCATGAACTTTCCGGTTAGTCCAGGAACTCCGCCAGAAGTGCACATGGAAGTTTTGGCGAGATCTTGGAAAGCGATCCTCGATTTTGAGCCAGAGCTTGTTCTTGTATCCGCGGGATTCGATGCCTACGAACTCGATCCCTTGACGGACATGAGATTGAGATCGAGTGATTTCGAGGCTCTAGGGAGTTGGCTTGCTGAGGCAAAAATACCAGTGGCAGCGACATTGGAAGGAGGATACAGCGATGATTTACCCTTGCTTGTTGAGGCTTTCCTGAAAGGGTGGTCGCGATCCTAGCCGCTCTCGCAACCGAGCATGGAAGACGAATCATTTGAATACATCGATACCCAAGAAGGCCTGAACGATCTGTGTGACCGGCTGGAGTCGCAAACTGAAATCGCTTTGGATAGCGAGGCGGACAATCTCCATCACTATGCCACGCAGCTTTGCTTGCTTCAGCTGAGATTCGACCATCGAACCTACCTATTGGACATGCTCGCGGAGATTGAATACTCCCGATTCTGGGAGACGCTCAACGGAATGCATCTCATCATGCATGGCAGTGACTTCGATTTGCGCCTGTTTAAGGAATTCGCCAATTTTAGGGCCACGAGTATATTCGACTCGATGCTAGCGTCCCAACTCCTGGGGATTAAGAAGTTTGGATTGGCCGCTCTGCTGGAGGAGTTTTTCGAGGTCAAAATGCCCAAAGACAGTCAGAAGAGTGACTGGTCACAGCGTCCATTGACGGAGAAGATGCTGAAATACGCGGCCAATGACGTGCTTTATTTGCACCGACTCAGAGACCTCCTCATGGAGCGGATCCGTGAGCACGGTCGGGAGGCTTGGCTCGAGCAACGCTGTGAATATCAGATTGAGATCGCTCAGAGTGGATTTCCCGAAGGGAGCGAGCATTCCTGGCGAATATCCCGGGCGAACAAATTGGATGGCAAAGGGAAGGCAGCCCTCTATGAGCTGTGGCATTGGCGAGACGACTTGGCCCGCCGACTGGACCGCCCCCCTTTCAAAGTGCTAGGCAACGAGTACATGCTGAAGCTCGCTGAGGCGGTTTCCGAGGGGAA
>CALDFV010000051.1 GCA_937942145.1 uncultured Opitutaceae bacterium | reverse complement strand
TGTTCGCTTTCCCGATTTGAGAACCAAGAGGTGGCCCGACGATTCCTTGAAAACCATTCCGAATTCGAACACAGCCCACTAGCCAGCAAGTTCGGGCTCTCCGAGAATGGATGCGGCATTACGGTCTACCCGAAGGACTTTGATGGCGATGGCCTCTACGTCGCCTCTTTCAAGCGCTCCTCCTAGTCGATTGTCTTTGATGACCCCACCGGCGAAGTAGCGCTCAATCCGCTAACTTATTCACAATTCGACTTTTGTCATTGCCAGTGTGGTTCGATCAAAACTGAACTCTTTTCGTGGTCGCAGAGATTGATCCTAGAATAAAGTTGTCCGTTTTTGAAGGTCCCCTGGACCTCCTGCTTTTCTTAATCCGAAAGCACGAGATCGACATTTACGACATCCCAATCGAAATCGTACTCGATCAGTACCTGGATGTGCTCAACAGCCTCCAAGAGGTAAAACTGGAGATCGCCGGTGATTTCTTCGTTATGGCTGCGACACTAATGGAGATCAAAAGCCGCCTTCTCTTACCAAAACACCAGCGTTCAGTCTCTGAGGACGATGATGATGAGAATCTAGATCCTCGTTGGGAACTCGTTCACCAGCTACTCGAGTACAAGAAGTTCAAAGAGGCAGCGGACAAACTTGATGAGCTTTCGGATCATGCCGCGCTGCGACTCACCCGAGACTACAACGCTGTGGGCAAGGCGGAAGGCCCGGTTCGGCCTCTTAAGCCAGAGGACAAGATTTCCGTCTGGAACTCTTACAATATTGTTCTGAGAAGGCTTTCGGAAAAGCTCATTTTAGGAGAGATCCAGGACGACGCTCTCACTGTGGTGGATCAAATGGAGATGCTCATCGAGAAAATGGAATCCGAGCCCTCCTTCGAGTTTTCTGCCCTTTTTCCGGGTAAGTGCAGCCTGAAACTGCTCGTCGTCACCTTCATCGCGATTCTTGAACTGGTTCGACTAAAGCGACTTACTATCGTCCAAAACCAGTCCTTCTCCGATTTCCAAGTAGACCGTGTCCAATCACCGCAGTCCGAGACATCGGCTGATGCCGGATCGGAAAACGAGCTTGAAACGAGCTCCAATTGAATCAGTTTGAGACTGTGCAAAATAAAGATGTACAGCGTGCCCACCTTTTAGGAGTCGGATTAGACAACGACGACGGCCATAAAAGAATCACTCAAGCCGAGGAGTTTTCCATCGTTGGAGGTTCGCAGGACACCCACGAACGAATGACCGAAACCGTCGTTAAAACCTTCGAGGACATCAAGAACAAGGGAGAGACCCTCCGCACTATTGAACCCCAACACCTTTCGGACCTTATCCAGAAGAACAGTCCTGCCTAGGGCCCAAAAGAAGGTTGATCCGATATGTCCGACCCATACCAACCATCAAATAGCGAAACGGCTGAGCGTAAACTCACGCTAGATCACAGCCAGGCAAACGAAACGCTATTCGTTGAGAGCGAGGAAGTAAGCGACGAGGTTGTGCTCTCAAGCGGATCCGATGGCAGCTCATTGACATTGCTGGAGGAGTACTCCATGAAAAACGCCAGCAAAAGTAAGCTTTCGGCACTACTCGCCTTGTTGTGCGCAGCCATTTCCATCAGTTTTGCGTTAATGATTTTCAAAACGATATAATACCATGTCAGCAATCACTACACTGAACGAACAGAACTTTAAAGACACGATCAGCTCTGCTGCCGTGCCGGTACTCGTCGATTTTTGGGCGCCCTGGTGCGGACCTTGCAAGGCGATCGCTCCCATCCTAGAGGAACTCTCAGGAGAGCTGGATGGAAAAGTTCAAATCACAAAGGTTAATGTCGACGAGAACAGCGCCATTGCTGCCGAGTACAATATTCGCGCAATCCCTACGCTTCTATTGTTCAAGAACGGCTCACTCGCCGACCAGTTTGTCGGCATGGTGGGAAAAGATGATCTCAAGGCTAAGCTCGAAGCTCACGCATAAGCGATTTTTCCAGGTTTTTTATTTCAAGCCTTCCTAATTCAGGAAGGCTTTTTTGTATACAGTCTAGTAGAGAATCTCAGTTGCCAATGACTGAAAGAAAGATCCCTCCTGCTAGAAGAATACTAAATAAAAGCAACAATCGGGCGGTTTTTCCCAAAAGCTGATTCAATGCGACTCCTTCTGTCTTTGGTAAGGCAACCACCAATCCTGCTCCAACTGGAATCATCAAGAAAACAAGGGCTGCCCAAAAATTCTGTGTCATACCCACATAGATACTAACACAGAGAAATGCAGCCACAAGCTGCCACAGATACTGTCTTCGCGCGAAACTTCTACCGAATCGCACTACGAGGGTACGCTTACCCGCAGTTTCATCCGTTTCTAAGTCCCGGTAGTTATTAACAACAAGAATGTTGTTGGCCAGTAGCCCCAAAGGCAGTCCCAAGAGAAAAGCGGAAGACGTAACCTCTCCCACAATCACATAATAGGTTCCAACCGTCGCCACGATTCCGAAAAAGAACACAACAAACACGTCACCCAGACCATGATACGCAAGCGGATAAGGACCACCTGTATAACCGTACCCAAATACAATTGCAAGAATGCCAACAATCAGCATTTCACCGCCTCGGTAGCTAACCATGGTAAGACCTACGAAAAACGCTAGGGCGAACAATCCGACCGCTACCCTAATCATCGCTTTGGGCAGGATTCTGCCACTCGAAACAAGCCTTTCCGGTCCTATCCTTTCTTCTGTATCCGCACCTCGGATATAGTCAAAATAGTCGTTCGCCATATTGGTGGCTACTTGGATCAGCAACGCAAAGACGAGGCAAATAAACACAGGCCAAGTCTCAATGTCGTTCTGGCGAGCGGCCTCCGCCGAACCAACCAACACCGGAGCAATTGCAGCCGGAAGCGTCTTCGGTCGTGATGCTGCGATCCAATTAGCTAATGGCCCCATATTGAGATTTCTGGAATCCTATATTGTGAGACGCTACTGTATCCGACGGGCTTCGAGATAGTAACGTTTCTCGTCCGCCTCTCCCATAGAGAAGGTCTTCCGCGGCAGAGCGCCGTCCAGAACCACCGTTTTAAACAAAGCGCTTTTACCGATCGTCGGCAGAAAAAAGCCAATATTGCCGGGCTTGGACCCAAGATCGATAACTACATCGTCACCATGAATATAATCCACAACGGATTCTTTGCCTTCGACATACTTGTCGATGAAGGCCTGTAGATTACCCACTTCCAAATTTCGCTTTGGATTGCTCAGCCGAATAAGGCCAAACCCCGACCTCGCCACAAAAGCAATTCGATGCTCTTGATCCGATTCGCCCAAGTTCGCAATCCGGTCCTGCACGGCTTCGAAAGTCTCGAATTTTTCCAAAGTCATGGAGGATCCTTCCTCGCTGAAAAAGGCCTCCAGCTCTTTCAGCAAATCTTCGACATCAATATTGAAAATTACGCGATGGATCGGCTCGAATTCCAATCCTTCATCGTGCACGTTCATTAGTTCGACTAGAGCGTAACGAGCAGGGTGGTCCATTACGTCAGACGGATCGTCCGCCTGAGATTTTAAGTCTTCCCAAATGTTCTTCGCCGTGGCTAAGGAGTGATTTCCGTCTCCCATCGCAAAAAGCAGCACTCCTTTTCCCGATACGCCATACTTCTGGTCGAAAATAGTTTGCTCGCTCAGTAATCCCAAAGACTCGTACACCGAATCGATATCTTCTTTGGAATCCACTCGCCAGCCTTTGAGGTTCCCTCCTCCACTGTTGAGCTCAAAATCGTAAAGAGATTCCAGCTCCTTTTCAAAAAGAGGCTCGATCACCGTTCGATCCGGATCGTCAATGAGGACCATAATGTGAGGCAGCTCGATCTTGGCGTTTTTGCGAATCTTGACCCGTGGCGGGAGTCGATCCTCGATCGTTCCCTCAGTTGCCCTAATCAGGCTTTGCGAACCAACCTTGTAGTGGTATTTCTCCAAATCCAAGGCAACCACAAGACCCTTACGGGATGCGACATGACTCGTCTTACGATCTAACAGCACAAAACCAGGACCTAAATCTTCTAGCACACCCTCTTCTAAGTAGGCATCCATTGTTCCATTGATGCTTTCAATACGCTCCTGCCCATCACCCACTTCCAGATGAACCTCTGGAAAGACCGCGTTCAACGTAGAGGGACCCCCCTCGACCAGGTTTTTGAGGCTTTCCCAATACTTCGGCTGCGAGGTGTATTGGTCACAGGCAACCACCGCCCACCTACTTAAGTCGACTCCCTTGGCCGGGAGTAGGATATTCGGCACCTTGAGACCGATGTCTTCGTTTTCCATAGCTAACCCTGATAATGAAATTCTACAGTTGTAAATAAAAAGGGCAAAACGAGTCAGTTGTACTCATTTTGCCCTGAAATTTATGCCAATTGAATATCTCCGATATTCAATGTCACCCGACGTAGCTTGAAAAAAGCATTACGCCCGGCGGCGACGAAACTTGTTTTGGAACTTCTCTACGCGACCCGCAGTATCAACGAAGCGCTTCTCACCCGTATACACAGGGTGTGAGTCCATGGTCACATCGCGAATCACTTTGACGTGCTCGACGCCGTCGATCGTTTCGGTTTGCCCAGTCTTGATAGTCGAACGAGTCAGGAATTTCTTCCCTGTAGATACGTCGATAAAAACAGTTGGGTGATAATCGGGATGTATGTCCTGTTTCACGATTTTGAATAAATTGGATTTAGCCTTGCCGCGCCTTGAAGCGAGGATTCGTTTTGCAGATCACGTAAACACGGCCCTTGCGACGTACCACTTGGCAGTTCGGATGGCGTGCTTTCGCAGACTTAAGCGATGAGACTACTTTCATAAGGGGCGATAAAAGATACTTCGCCGACACCCCTGTCAACAACACTTTCGCCAAAAAGTCATAAACGTTTGCCCACCAAATCGCCTAAAATCTTCTAATTCTCCTCTGGGCAATCGGGGGCGAGCGACATCAGACCGAGCTCTAAGTCAGTCTTCATGATAACATGACGCCATAGAGAATCCCCCTCTAGTTCCGAAAGAGCAGGACCGTCCATTTCGGAAACAATCCAGGCATTGCCCGAAAGTTCACTCTCCAGCTGACCCTCTCCCCAGCCCGCATAACCGCGAAACGCTCGAATGCTCAATAGGGGATCTTCTTCTAGCTTGGCCTTTGCTGACGCCGGATCGAGACCGAAGAACAGCTGAAACTCACCAAAATTGTGATCCGATTTCCATGCGGCCAACAATACTTGGTCACTGAAAACAGGCCCCCCGATGTACAAAGGTACCTGTTCGAGCCCAAAATCCGCAAAGGCCGCGTCAATCTCTCCCAGCACCATACCGGACGCCTTGTTCACAACGACGCCTAGCGAGCCTTCCTCTTCATGGGCTGTCATCAGAATCACGCTTCGCATGAAATTGGGATCTTTCAATTGCGGATGCGCTAACATTAGCGATCCCGCGATACTACTCGACGACTCGTCTGAACCTTCAGGCAACATGATTTCTTTTAAAACCTTCTTAAGATTGGTTAAACTTCAATCCCAGATTGGCTAAAAGATCGACTATTGGCAATTCGCCAAAATTATTTCTCTTATGGCTCAGCTCCAAGAGATTGTCTCGTTTTGCGATCAACGCGCCCGAACGCATGAAGTGGTCGACTTCCGAGAAGCCCTCAACGGCCTTCAGTTTACGAACAACGGCACCGTATCGAAAATCGGGGCTGCGGTAGACTCAGGACTCCTTCCCTTTCAATCAGCCATAGAAGCGGGGATCGAGTTTCTCATAGTCCACCACGGGATGTTCTGGAACGGGTCATGCCGGATCGTTGGCCCAGAGTACGAAAAGTACAAATCGCTCATCGAGGGGAACCTTGCCGTCTACGCCTGCCACCTGCCTCTAGACGCTCATCTCGAAATTGGAAATGCTGCAGGACTGGCCCATGCGATTGGAGCCACTCAGCAGGGCACCTTTCTTCCCTACGAGGGAACCGATTTGGGGTTGGTCTGCGATTGGTCCCAAGATCGAGAAGCGCTGCGTAATTCGCTTAAAAGAACTTTTGGAGATCACATCGCATCCATTGAATACGGCTCCGCCAATCCGGAAAAAATCTGTATTGTGACGGGTAGCGGAAATAGTGTGGTTGACCAAGTTAAGGCTACGGGCGCCGACACCTTGATCACGGGCGAACTCAAGCAACACTTTTTCACCATTGCCCAAGAAGCGAAACTCAACCTTTACGTGTGCGGTCATTACGCGACCGAAACCTTTGGCGTTGAATCGCTCGCCAAAGAGGCCGCCGCGAAATTCGACCTCCCCTATCAGTTCATAAAAACCGACTGTCCCCTCTAACTCGCTACCGACTTTGACACCCAACCCGACTCTGTGAAAATTCGTGCAATTCGCGAGCAACTAGCTAATAAGTAAATATATGAAACGAATCGCTGTTTTGAATGGCCCGAATCTCGATCGCCTCGGAAAACGAGATCCCGAGATTTATGGCACCGATACATTGGAGGACTTGGCTAATAGCCTGAGGGATGCGTTTTCAGACGTTGAATTCGAATTCTATCAATCCAACCATGAGGGAGACCTCGTCGACAAGATTTCCACCCTAGCTGAAAACGGTAGCGATGGAATCGTTTTCAATCCGGGTGCCTACTCGCACACCAGTATCGCCCTACGCGACGCCATTAGCGGCTCCAAGATTCCAACCATCGAAGTTCACATCAGCAACATCCACGCTCGCGAGCGCTTTCGCCACCATTCCCATACCGGCGCGGTTTCGAAAGGTGTAATTGCTGGGCTTGGCCTAAGAGGCTACCATCTAGCCACTCAAGCGCTGACTGACTAATCCGCTATAAGATTTAGGTCACTCCGCGATACGGGATCGCTTCCTAAAGGTTAGGAGCAGCCTCGATTCATTCGCGAAGTCTCGTCCCACTTTACCAAAGATAAGGGCGGCCGTTTCGCCGCCCTTTAACGCTATCACCCCCTGGGTAGTCTTTCGAGTAGAGCCAGGCACCGCGTCTTAAAGCCTTATGGAACCACCCTACGAAAACCCGCTCCTAGGTCAACCCCGATCGATCAGAAACGTCACTTAAAATCAATTATTTTGAGCCTTATAAGATTCCCTGATTATGCCGCTAGGGGATACGCTGACAAGCTTATGAACCGGCCGACTTTTCCAGTCTTTTCCCGCTACAAAATCGTGGATTCTTTCCGAGTGTCGGGTCCAGAAACGCGAAAGACCCGGCGGTCCCACATCCGCCGGGCCAAGCAACGACTCAGTTTTGGAACTAAAGTCAAATTGTGTTTTTCTCGCTTTGCCTGAAATTTGTTTGTCGATTTCTTGCGATCTCGACTGTGCCGATAGTTTATCAAACGCGGCGGTTAAAAACAATCCGTGATGCATACCGAATTTCACGCGGATCTCCGCAAACTTCATGCGTGAAACACCCCATTTGGGCCTGATTCCGTAAAATAGATGCGAACGGCGAAAGCAACTTGGCGGTTTTCCTCGAAAATTGGTTCGACAGAAGCTGACAAACGCCTAGAAACCGCATCGTTATGTCAAAACTTGATAGCGGATACAAAGTAACTGCCAAATCTACCATCATTGATGCCGGGCTCACCTTCATCGCATGGTTTCTCTTCACCATCTGGTTTCGCCCTCATGTGATGAGCTACGAACCAGGGACGGTATTCTTCTGGGCTGGCTTTACCGCCCTACCCGCGGCCGCTACCTTCTGGCTTTGTTTGCAGATGTTCAAGGTGACGCTCGCGCACCAGAAAAAAATGAAGCAAGAAAAGGAAGAGAATAACTAGCTCATACTTCCTAAACCCATTTTCCACCTACCCTCAGCCTAACCGCTCGAGGGTTTTTTACTGCCCAAACCCAAGCATACCTTTCATTCTATAAGGCCAAAAAGCTTTAGAAGGTTATAAAGTTTTTTGGCCCTATAGAAAAAGCAAATCCAATGGGAAGTGGGAATCTATCCGAAACCAAATTCACTTTGGTCGTCATTTGGATCTTCCTCGAGGATCTTGCGCAGAAAGAGCGGACGGTGGATCGGTGTGGGGCCGAGGCTTTTAATCGCCTCTCGGTGCAACGGGGTCGCATAGCCTTTACTAGATCCGAAATCATATTGAGGGTATTCACAATCCAATGCCAGCATGGTTCGGTCTCTAGCCACTTTAGCGATAATAGAGGCCATGGCGATGCAGAGAGATCTCGAGTCCCCTTGCACAAATGCCCGATGGGGGTAGCCCAGCTTTTTCATCGGCTTACCATCCACAAATATCTGCCAGTGCGCCAACGTGCTTTCGTTTGTATCGGCAACGGTAGTCGCCTCAAAAAGCGGATCGGGCTCATGCGGTGAGATTCGAGCACTGGAAAAAACTTGCTCAACCGCTCGGCGCATCGCCACTTGAGTCGCCCCGAGAATGTTGAGATCCTCGATTTCCTCCACTGTGCCCCAGCCTACACCGATCCAAACGCGCTGGCTTCGCTCTAGCCAACGTAATTTCTCATAGAGAGCTTCTCGGTCCTCTTTAGTTAACAGCTTGGAGTCGTTGATACGCGAAGCATTCCGCTTGCACCATTCTGTATCGTAAAAATCGCTACGGGCCGCAACCGCAGCCGCCACTACCGGCCCCGCAAGCGCACCGCGTCCCGCTTCATCAACTCCAATCAAACCAGACAGCCCTTTCATTCGAGCTCTATCGAATGCTCTCAGCCGCTTCGATTTCATTGCCCTAGCTGCCCTTCGCCGCAGCACATACCTTGAGCTACTTTCTCAGTAAGCGTCCCATAAGCCGGTACAGGAGCGGGTTTGTCCCGCCATGGAGTAGACCTGAACCAGATAGAAAAGAAATGTCCCCCCGATATGTCGGGACTCCTACGATCAACTAAAAACAGAAATATCGAATTACTAGGCACTCTCTAAGATTTTAAAAGTACGGCTATCCATCACTACTTTCGCCATTCCTTTTTAGCCGGCGGAGGTTTCAATGGCAACTTGTCCAACATCCCCGCATCAGACACCACTTCGTAAGCCGTGCGGAAATGGAGCTTAGCAAATTCGCAAAAAGAATCTGGACCAAACCGCTCGAGAATTTGTGTAGCCTGTTTTTTCGTTTCCCCACTAGCTCCTTTAATCAGATTCTCTCCAAATCGCTTGGAAAGGGAACCCATGTAACGAACGTACTCCGCACGAGCGACGACAGAAGCCGCCGCGACCACGGGGTCCTCTTCCGCCTTAGTCTGCATGCGCAGATCAAATTTCGAGTCCTTAAAATAACGGCCCACCAGATCCTGCTTGCTGAACTGGTCGAGCATACCCCAAGGGGCCCGTTTTCTTTTGAGAGCGGCGGTCAGGCTTTTCGCATGCTGCCAGGCGAGAAGCAGGTTGAGGTTGGCCCGCGGCTTACTCATGAGCTCATTGTACTTCCGCATTCCGCAAAAGCAGGTTTCGACGGCGATGCCTTTGGTTTCCCGGATAATCTTATCCAATTTGAGGATACGACCGTCCGTGATTTTCTTGGAGTCCCGGATTCCTTCTTTCACCCATTCGTCGATTTGCGGCTTATCCGCGATGACACAAGCGGTAATGACCGGTCCGAACAAGTCCCCCTTGCCGCTCTCGTCCATCCCCGCGTGCAGTTCGAACCATTCCGGATGATATATCTCGTCATATCCGTACCGGGCCTCTCCGAGTACCTCAGGCTCGAGAATGTTGATGACAAAATCCTCCATCTCCTTGCCCTGCACCACCAGCTTTCCGCTGTTGTAGGCGACCACGTTCACTTTTTCACCCTTAAACGCGAAACGGGCATACTCCACCTCATACGGCTCCCAGTTCTTCATTGCGCAAACGCCTTCCAGTTTTTCCATTTGCTCATCAGAGAGCTTTTTCGTGTAGAGCGTCTTCTTTTTCGGCTCTTCGGGAATATCGATTTTCTTTTTGCGTTTAGCCAAGGTGCCTTAAACGCTAGCTTCCCCGTCCTTCCTATCAACCAAAATAAAGACCCATCCTCGGTTGGCTAGATTCCCTCGAAAGCTCTGTTTTCCCAGCAAATCGACATCCGCATGAACGACTCATCCCTCGTAGCCAACGCCGCAGACTTTCGGGCTCAACTAATCGATTGGTACGATCAAAGCGCTCGCGACCTGCCCTGGCGCTCGCATCCGAGCCTCTACAAAACGGTGGTTTCCGAGTTCATGCTCCAGCAAACTCAGGTGAAAACGGTTTTGCCCTACTTCCACAACTGGCTCCAAGTCTTCCCCGGTTTCGAAGCGCTCGCATCCGCCAGCGAAGAGGCCGTTGTGAAGCAGTGGGAGGGACTCGGCTACTACTCGCGAGCCCGAAACCTTCACAAACTGGCCAGAATCGTTTCGGATCTCGATTCGATTCCGACCGACGCCAAAAGCTGGCTCGCCCTCCCCGGCATCGGCCCCTACGCCGCTGCCGCAGTTTGCAGCATCGCCTTTTCCGATCCTAGTGCCGTGGTCGATGGCAACGTGGTCCGGATTCTATCGCGTCTGGTTGCGGACCGCTCCGAATACAAGACCACCACCGACGCCGCCAAAACCTACCAGTCGCTGGCCACCGCCCTTCTCAATCACGCTCGGCCGGGCGACCATAATCAAGCCATGATGGAACTCGGGGCCACACTCTGCCAAAAGCAAAAGCCACAGTGCCTTCTGTGCCCCGTACAGTCACTCTGCCAAGCCAGAGCCCAGGGCATCGAAACCGCAATTCCTCGCTTCAACAAAACAAAGGCCGTTAAACAAACCGTTGAGCGTGCTTGGATCGTAAGTCCCAAAGGAGTTCTCCTATACCGAATTCCACAAACCGCGAGCCGCATGAAGGGCCTGCACGAGATACCCTCGCTCGAAGCCCTCAATCTAAAAACCCCTAGAACAAGCCCACTCATCGTACGCCAACGCTCCATCACCAAATACCGAATCACCGAGCGTTTCCACGAAATTTCCGCGGACAAGGCCTTCAATGGCGACCTGCCCGATCACTTTCTCTGGGCCAATCCCGATTCAATCGCTTCACTTACCTTCTCCGGCCCCCATCGCAAGTGGATCACCGAGCTGATAGATCTTGTTTCAGAAAAGTAGCAGGGACCAAATACCCATGCCAACTCCCCTCCAGACACAAAAAAACTCCCTCGATTTCAGAGGAAGTTCGAATCGCAAGGAGAGGTAATTTTCAGTTTTACTCCTTAAACCATAAGCCCTAACAGC
>CALDFV010000050.1 GCA_937942145.1 uncultured Opitutaceae bacterium | reverse complement strand
GAGCTAAGCCAACTCGCTAGCTATAGTCTGCGAAGCGGCGTGGGAGCGATCGGCTATCGGTCTCAGGCAAACACTACCGAAACAGCCAAAGAATTCGTCCAAATTAATCTCGAGACCGAGGCAACCATCGATTCTATTGTATTGGCCCCTACCATATGGCGGGATACCCAAAGCGGCTTTAGGGCGGACGGATTTCCGAGCGCATTCACGATCGTAGCTGGAACTAATGGGGATCATATCGGAGAGGTCATCGCAACCTTCGAATCGGATTTCGAAGCATCAAGCCGAATCGCTCCGCTCACCATTCCATGCAACGGCGTCTCCGCTTCCTGGATACGTCTTGAAACAAGTCGTCTCTTGCCACGAGCCTTCGACGGCAGATTCGTTCTTCAACTATCGGAAATGTTGGTTTTCGCTGGAGAGGAGAATATTGCCCTCGGGAAAGAGGTACTCGCATCCTCGAGACAAGACTCCAGCGCAAGAGCCTGGGACCCCAAATACCTCGTCGATGGGGCGCTTCCCTATTTGATGGATGCGGCCATTGGAGATCAAAGCGTCTCGTGGGTGAGCAGGGATTTTAGCAAAAACGCGTCAATATCAATTGACCTGGAAGGGTCTCACCTGCTCACGCGGATTATCCTGCATACGGTAGACCAAAGCGATACCGTACCCCAAGCCTTTGCCGGAGATTTCGGATTTCCAAAGCATCTCACCGTCGAGGGAGCGAACAAAGCCGATTTCTCCGATGCTCAATTATTGCTCGACTTTCGACGTAAGAGTATTTTCGACGTCAACCCGATTGTACCGTTGCTGCTAATACAAGCGAAATACAGATACGTTCGCCTGACCGCAGTGGAACCCTACGAGGTTGAAAGGTTGGGAGAGAACGGTCAACTAGGGATGAATCAATATTTGGGGTTTGCGGAAATCGAACTGCTTTCACGCCACCGAAATGTCGCTCTTGGCAAATCCGCATTTTCCAGTCAAGGCACCTTCAATCCTAATCGATCCATAGCCGCCCTAACGGATGGCAACAATTTATACGGACGGATCTTACCGCTTCGCGAGTGGATGCGGCAACTGTCCAGACGGCACGAACTCGAACTCGTGCTACCCATCGTGGAAGCCAGGCTCAACCGTCGCTACGAAAGCCAGAAGGCCAATCTCCGCATCCTTAGCTGGATTATCGCCGCACTTGTAGCAGGAACCATCATGATGTTTCTAATAGATATATTTCTGAGGCAGCGGGCGATTTTCAAAACCAAAGAACGGATTGCTGCTGATCTTCACGACGAGCTCGGCGCCAATCTTCACGCCATTGCGCTGCTGGGCGATCTCGCCCAGGCGGCCAAAGATTCGCCCAAGAAAGTGAGCGAACACTTGGAAAGGATTCGATCTCTGATTAAGCGAACAAGTGAGTCCGCCAAGAACTGTACCAATATGCTAGATACACCTGGTTTGTATGAAGATCTCATTGGCGAAATGAAACGAAGCTCCCGGCGCATCACATCCGACTTGAATCATGAGCTCAAATTCGAAAACGAGGAACTTATCGAACGGATAAAGCCTCGAAAGCGTATAGACCTGTTTCTTTTCTACAATGAATGCCTGGTGAATATTATACGGCACTCTCATGCGACCAACGTAGAAACCCATTTATTCGCCAATTCCAAGACCGTTAGCCTGACCGTCCGTGACAATGGAAATGGGTTACCCCATAATTCCAAAGTCACTCCACCTCCCTCCTTGAAACGACGCGCCAAACTGATTGGGGCCCAGCTGTTTGCGACCAATCCCGAATCTGGAGGCACGCTCATCACTTTGCAAATGAAACTGAAATAGTGCCTGTTGTTTGCAGAATATTTCAATAATGAATACAACTATTCAAGTCATGCTGGTTGAGGACAACAAGGACTACCGCGAGGTCGTCAATCTGGCCATAAATGAAGAGCAAGACATCGAAATCATGGACCAGTACGGAACGGCAGAAATCGCTCTCCGCAGCCTCCAGTCGCTCTCTGCTCCTTGTCCCGATATAATATTGCTCGACCTTCGCCTACCCGGCATGAGCGGGCTCGATTCATTGCGCTATTTTCGCGAATACGCATCTGAAGCCAAAGTAGTCATCCTTACTCAATCGGATCAAGAGGCCGATGTGCTGCGAGCAATTCTACTCGGGGCATCGGGTTACCTGCTCAAGTCAGCCCGCGTCAAGGAAATCGTCGATGGGATTCGGCTGGTACATGGAGGCGGAGCAACTTTGGATCCCAGCGTTGCAAAATTCTTACTACAAAACTTGCAATCTCGTCTGCCTCGAGAAAACCTCGACATAGGCCTTTCCGACCGAGAGCTGGAAATCCTTAAACTTCTCAGCGAAGGTCTAGTCAAAAAACAGATCGCGGAGAAACTCTCAATCGGGTACGCTACCGTCGACACACACGTAGGGCACATTTACGAGAAGCTACACGTCAACAATGCCCCTTCAGCTGTGGGTAAGGCCTACAAGCTAGGGTTGTTTCCGAAGGGTTGATCGAACTGTCGCTAAATATGTTGTTTTCGGATTCTAGGGGCTTCCTGCTCCTTGGATAATAATTGGACATCCTCTCTCTCCATTATCGTTTTGGGGCTATTGGGATGCTGTTTTATAGACGAAAAGTTTTACACGAAAATATTTTCGTAATTTGTTTCAGATTCGCTTGACTTGGCCGTTTTATATGCGAATTAATATTCGTGTATTTAATTTCTTACTTTTAAAACAATGAAAAACGAAGCAAACAAAAGAAGAGCCGAGATGATCGGCAATGAAACGAAAACGTCTACCAGTTCAAAATGGGGAAAACGCTTTTCTCGAAAAGGTCTAGGGAAATCATTCTGGGGAAGTCGGAGTGGCCTGTTTTCCAGTAAACGTCCGTCCGCTCACTGGTCGGGAAACTTGAACTTAAACTAGCAAGGAGGGAACGCCTGGGGGAAGCGCTTGCATAGAATCCGAACCTAATGGTCGAATTCGTCAGGCTGAGGACAAAGGGCCGCGTGAAACGTTTCGTTCAGCAGAAAGCCGAGGGTACCTTCCGTCGGTATCCTCGACTCGAAGGAATACGGATCAATGTTAAGCAGGATACGGAAAATAGCGGAAATCCTAGCTACATCGCCCAAACGAGGCTCGTCCTCCCGGGATACGATCGGATCATAGAAAAGCGAAGTAACGCGGTAATCGAGGCGGTCGCGGAAGCATTCGAGGTGGCCGATCGAAATTTATTAAAAGACGAAATGGAATTCCTGATGCCAGCTTCGCATTTTACGGTTTACACCCGAAGGAAATGGGAAAAACTAGGCCCATTGTGACCCAACAAGCCTCATCAAAAAAAAAATCAGATTCCTGGACCTTTTTCTCAAATCACACTCACGTGCTGCTTTGCTTGTATCGGGATCCCGACATTTTGCTGAGAGAAGTTGCCATCGAGGTTGGGATCACAGAGCGAGCGGTCCAGAAGATCGTAGCCGAGCTTGAGGACGCACAAGTCGTGAAACGCACTCGAATCGGCAGACGGAATCACTATGCGATTCGAAAACGGTCCAAGCTCCGCCATCCCATCGAGTCCCACAGATCGGTCGCAGACCTACTGGAATTCGTGCACTAAAGCTAACTCATTAAACAGCATCTAATGGTTTCGGCATTAACGTCCGTCGAACCGATTAGCTTATTTCTTGAAGGATCTTCTTCCAAGGTCACCTGTTATCTGCGTCTCCATACCCACACGTTATCACTTTGACCTATCAATTTATAACTCAATTCAATGAACTCAAATTCTACCCACAACCGACTAACAAAACTTCTCCATCACGAGGCCACTCCCGGGGCACTCCTGATTGTCGCAATGATTGCCGCGTTGCTTGTCGCAAACTCAGGAGTTAGCTGGTATGGTGCAATGCTCGATACCATGGCTAACGTAAGCGTCGGCGAATGGGCGATCCAGAAGCCTCTACTTCTATGGATAAACGACGGGCTAATGGCGATATTTTTCCTGCTGGTTGGACTTGAGCTGAAACGCGAAGTTCTCTTTGGAGAACTATCGCAGGTTCGCAAAGTCATCTTACCCGTTTTCGCAGCGATTGGAGGAATCGTGATACCGTCCGGAATCTATGCGTTCATAAACTGGGGTGACCCTCTTGCAATAAATGGCTGGGCGATACCAGCTGCTACGGATATCGCGTTTGCTCTCGGCGTGCTTGCCGTATTGGGAAGCAGAATACCCGTTGCATTGAAGGTGCTTCTCACTTCGATAGCTGTCATAGACGACTTGGCCGCGATAGTGATAATCGCCTTGTTCTACACGAATCAGCTCTCTCTAACTGCCCTCGGCATGGCCGCTCTTTCTCTGGTAGGGCTTTTCCTTCTTAATCGTGCAAAAGTGCAATCCATCGGAGCCTACGCGGTAATAGGCATTATTCTTTGGGTAACGGTACTAAAGTCAGGAGTACACGCAACTCTAGCAGGTGTCGCTCTCGCCGCGTTTATTCCAGCCGGCAAGCGGCCTACTCGAAATACCGCTCCGGCTCATTTAATGGAACACGCTCTCCATCCATGGGTGGTATTTGGGATATTGCCAGTTTTCGCCTTCGCCAACGCAGGGGTTCCGATTCTGGGGCTCTCCTTCTCTAGGCTTCTAGAACCCGTTCCACTTGGTATCGCCCTCGGACTGTTTGTGGGCAAACAGACAGGCGTTTTTGCAGGAAGCTGGATTGCAGTAAAATGCGGTCTTGCCCAACTGCCAAACAAGGTGGACTGGCGACAAGTCTACGGACTGTCAGCACTGTGCGGGATCGGTTTCACCATGAGTCTCTTTGTCGGATCACTCGCATTCGAAGGGAGTGGCGGACCTGACTACAAAGTCGATGATCGAATTGGCATCCTCGCAGGCTCCTTTCTCTCTGCCCTGCTAGGAGTTGCCCTCCTAATGAAGGGCGGCAAGAAAAATGAAGAACACGTACCTGTAATCTCAGAGGTCGAAGCCTCAAGCATCCGTAATTCCGAAGTTGCGTTATCAGCAAAATAAAATCGGATAGCAGAATGCTACTCCTCAGCGAACTGCTCGATTCCCAAGACCCCGAAATATACAAGCTCCAGACACATGCCTCCGGACCCGGAGGCTCCCTTCCGCTAAAGGCCGATCAACTGAGAGGCATGGCTAGCGGCGACTTTTTCGGAATGACGCAAAACGCGGGCATGGGCTGGGACCCGAAACAGCTCCTTGGAAAGCAGTTTCTTGTCCTCAGTACGCAAGGCGGACTGCGAGCGCCAGATGGCTCGCCTATAGCGCTGGGTTATCACACCGGACATTGGGAAATCGGAATGCTCGTCGAGGAAGCGTCGAAAGCGTTCTCGGAGGAAGGAGCGATTCCGTTCGCCGCCTACTGTAGCGACCCTTGTGACGGCCGGACCAATGGAACAGTCGGAATGCTCGACAGCCTCCCCTACCGAAACGACGCCGCCACTGTATTTCGAAGACAGATACGATCGCTCCCGACCCGTCGAGGGGTTGTCGGTATCGCCACCTGCGACAAGGGTCTCCCGGCGATGCTTATGGCTTTGGCGGGGACGCCGACATTGCCGACGATTCTGGTGCCGGGAGGAGTCACTCTTTTGGCCGAGGAAGGAGAAGACGCTGGAAAAGTGCAAACGCTTCCGACTCGATTCGCCCACCAAGAGGTTGATCTCGAATATGCAGCAGAAATGGGATGCAAAGCCTGCGGCACTCCAGGAGGTGGATGCCAATTTATGGGTACGGCGGCAACCAGCCAAGTCGTCGCCGAAGCGCTCGGCCTCACCTTGCCCCACGCGGCGCTCGCTCCCAGCGGCGCCCCTATCTGGAAGGACCTGGCCCGCCGTTCCGCCAAGGCATTGATCGAGCTTGAAGCAAAGCAGAAAACCACCGCCGACATCCTGACGGACGACTCAATCTACAACGCCATGGTTGTGCATGCTGCGGTTGGAGGATCCACTAATCTTGTCCTTCACATTCCTGCCATTGCTCATGCCGCCGGGTTACGACAGCCAACCGTAGAAGACTGGGCCCGCATCAACCGTTCCGTTCCCCGAATCGTCGATTCATTGCCAAACGGGCCCAAGCACTTCGCAACTGTTCAGGTTTTTCTCGCGGGAGGTGTACCCGAAATCATGTTACACTTGCGAGAAATGGGGCTGCTGAAACTCGACGCCTTGACCGTGACCGGGGCTACTCTGGGTGAAAATCTTGAATGGTGGGAATCCGCAGAACGCCGCACCGTATTAAAGGAGAAACTGAGAACGCTAGACGGAATCGATCCGGACGAAGTAATCATGTCCCCTGCTAAAGCCAAGCAACGCGGATTGACGAGTACGGTGACTTTTATGCAGGGCAATTTGGCCCCAGAGGGCGCCTTGGTCAAAAGTACGGCCATTTCTCCGGATAGAATCGATGGAGACGGATTCTATCGACATGAAGGCCCTGCCCGAGTCATGACGAGCGAAACAGAGGCGATTGAAGCGATCAAGTCGGGAAAGGTTCAGCCAGGCGACACCATGATCCTTATTGGGATCGGGCCCGGCTGTGGCATGCCGGAAACCTATCAGATCACCTCCGCCCTTAAGCACATGAAAGGGGGCGAGAGTATCGCTTTGATAACTGACGGCCGCTTCTCCGGTGTCTCCACCGGAGCCTGCATCGGCCATGTCAGTCCTGAGGCCTGGGCCGGCGGACCCATTGGACGTGTTCTCGACGGCGATGTCATTCGAGTCGAAATAGACACCAATCGCTTGCAGGGATCCGCAGATATTGTGTCGATCGATGCGAGGGAACTAGCGGAGCGCTCCATTAATCCTGCCCTAAAACCCGATCCTCGAGTCCCCGCCGACACGCGACTATGGGCCGCCCTTCAGAATGCGAGCGGTGGCTCCTGGTCCGGATGCGTCTACGACGCCGACCGAATTTCCGAGCTGCTAGAGAAGGGACTCGAAGCAGAGGGCCGATAGCAAAGAAGCGGTTCCGATCTCTTTCAAATCGATCGAGTTGCGTCTCCACAAGAGGGGAACCCCTCGCTAGATCCACTCAAGCAACGGGGCATTTCTCCGATAAGGGACTCTATGAGATTCCTGGCCCTCTCTATCGTTCTGCTTTCTGGGCCAACCGTTTCGCTAGGAATCGGCGAATTCGAAAAGAAAATCGAGGACGCGAAGGCAATCGAGCAGAAGATCACTCTGGCCGAAGAGGGGTTTCGAACCATTGAAGGGTTTGTCCCTCGTGAACTCTTGATGAGCTTCTGGTCGATCGATGCTCTTGGAGAAATCGTTTCTTTCTACAAATCCATTCTAGACTCGAAAGGAATCGAAGCGCTGATTCCTGAGTACTCAAATATTTTGAGAATTTGCATGATGGAAATGGGAGACTATCGCTACTTTTTCGAGCCGCTAAAGGCAGAGTTAGACGCCTTAATGGAGGACTCGGCAGAAAGTAGTGAGAGCACAAGGAACCTGCCCTCCAAAGGGAATATTGCTCAAAACGATGACCTTTCATTCTGGACCGTCGAAAGCATACGCTCCCTCATCGAATTCTGGTTTCTTTCTGGATATGGTCAAAGACCCTCTGACGTCGACGACCTTTTGAAAGCAGATTGGTCGGATTCGGATATTGAATACTGGGACCTCGTTTTCTCCACGTTTCACCACTGTCCCAATCTGATCATTACCGCGATGAAGGATAAGTTGCTGGTTGGTCACGCCGACATTCATGGACTTAGCAGCGCCCCAGACGATTTTCACTCCCTCTGGACAGTGCCAGAAATCGCGCAAAGCAAGAGTGAAGTCTCAACGGGAGGCCCCCGACTCGAGCTATACTAGCGGATCCAACGTCGGGCGTTAGGCAGTCCAAAAAGCGAAACGTTCAGGCGGTTCTAAGATTCTCGTTTTCGCTGAGCTTCCTACCCTAACCCGATTGCCCCACATCCCCTGCTCGTCGAATGGACTTGCACTCTATGCCCGACTCTTCACTCAATGCCGTTAAGCTCTGCAAAAAACTTCGCGAACACATGGACGAACCACTCTCGGACGACTACTCTATCTGGGGATACCGGCTCTTTCTAGACCGGGAACCTGAATCGGAACAAACGATAAAAAAGCGCACTGGTGTATTCAAAAGCAGCAAGTTGCTTCGCCAGCACTTCCTTTCATCCGAGGAGTTCGTCGCAAATAATCCAGAGTGGGACCTGTTTTTCTATTTGGGGCTTTCGCCAAAGATGAATGTCTCCACTGAACTAGACAGTGAACAGCAAAAGGAATTCATTCAACACGTCCAGAAGACCTGGGAAGCGCTCGGAGAATCTGACCCCCATTGGTCCGTTCTTTCGCAGGACTCCTACCGGAGCGACAAGATCGGGGACAGCCAAAAGGATTTCAAGAAGAGCGCTGAAATCGATATGATGATTCTTGACTCAACGCTTGAGCGAAACGATATCGACATCAAAAGCTTCAAATCTTGTCGGGAATTCGGTTGCGGAGTGGGAAGAGTAACCCGTTTACTCGCAGATCGGTTCGACGAGGTTGAGGGCATTGACATATCCCGTAATCATCTCGAAATAGCTAGGAAATCGATTGCCGACGACGGCCTGACTCACGTGGATTTTCGACATGTGAATGATCCGGCGGAACTCGCTGAGCTTCCCCAAACCGACTTTATATTTTCGGTGATGGTCTTGCAGCATAACCCGCCTCCCATTATGGCAATTCTACTGGAAAATTTGCTGAACTCACTCGCGCCAAACGGTGTCGCATTAATTCAAATACCGACCTACAAACGAACCTACTCCTTCGAAGTTGATACCTATATCGAATCTCCTCCCTTTGAAGAGGACGAGCTGGAAATGCACTACTTGCCACAGAGTGAGGTCTTTGAAATTATAGATAAATCCGACTGCAGGCCAATCGAAGTCATCGAAGACAACTATATCGGCAGGAGAGGTAACGAACTTTCCAATACTTTCCTAATACAAAAGAAAGGCATTTCGTCA
>CALDFV010000049.1 GCA_937942145.1 uncultured Opitutaceae bacterium | reverse complement strand
ACCGCTTCCTGTTGGTAGGTCCTGAGTTTGTACATCGGCCGAGCAAGCTATTTCAGACGCTATCCAAAGTATAGAAAATTTGTCTGACTCCCAACGGCCTATTCAGCAGTTTGGAACAAGTTAGGTAATTGGCATCCACTCCAACGGAATTAGGACGGACATAATGAGGTTTATCGGTAAGAGTCCGGAGGGTCGGCAGTCAAAAGGCTCGATGCGTGCAGGGCCAATCCAGAATCGCTGAAGCTGAGAATTGACGAAAGGGTTGCCGGGTTGATGGATTCACGTAGGGCGACGGTGGCGAGGACCTTTGGCACGTACATGCGCGTTTCGGTGGGAAGGCTCGAGGAAACTTGCTGGAATTCCTTTGCTCCCGTCGACTTTAGGGCACGGCCGACTCTACCTTCGCCGGCGTTGTAGGCCGCCAACGCCAGTGGCCAGGATTTGAATTGCTGATACAGAATGCTCAGATAAGTCGCGGCGGCTTCGGCACTTTTTCGTGGATTGGAACGCTCGTCGAAGAGACCGACTCTCAAGCCAAATCGCTTCGCCGTAGCGGGCATGAACTGGAAAGGACCGTAGGCGCCGACCGGACTGCGGGCCTTGAGTTTGATCGCGGACTCGACCTCGGAAAGCCAAACCAATTCGGTGGGCACGCCTTTGCTCTTGAAGGCTTTTTTGAATACGGGAATGTAACGGTCGGCGAGTTTCGGTTTCGGGCGCCGGGCAATCACTTTACTCCAGTACTGCTGGGTAAACTGAGGCGAAACCGGTTTCCCGACCGGTGGCGCGCCGGGTCGGCGTGGCACGATCCGGGGTGGGGGCGCATTCTGAATCTCGTCAGACGCCACCAGATAGTCGATACGCGGCTGGAGCCAATCTGCGAGTTCATCACCGCCTTCGAAACCTCTCAGCAGAAGGAGGATTTGTTTGGCTGGTTCGGTGTAAGGGGCAAGACTTTGAGCGTCGCCATCCGCTAGCGAGGACTCGATCGTGGTGAGAAACTGCGTGACCTCCTCGAAAGTGGGCAGGCGGTACTCTTCCTGAATTTCGGATGGGGCGAGTGACTCCCACAGTGCCTGGCCCGCGTCTAGTAACTCCTCCAAATCGAACCCACCAGCGCTTTCCGCCTCTTGAGCGGAAAGAGGAACGATGGGACAGGATAATGTCGCTAGCCAAGCGATCCCGCAGAGAAAGCGGAATCGAGCAGTGCCGAGAATAGGTTTAGATAGGTAGATGGACATGGGCTGAGAGTCCGGGGGAGCGATAGACGGATTCTTTTTATGATGGCTCCCTGCGTTAATAGTTCCGAAGCGAAATCCCAGTCGCGAAATACAAGACTTTTCTACAACCAGGCGCAGCTAGATTGCTCCGTACGCGAGCATGGCGGTGGCGACTTTTTTGAAGCCGGCGATGTTGGCTCCGTCGACGTAGTTGACTCGGCCGTCCTTTACCCCTTCTTCGACGCAGCGGTCGTGGATGTCCTGCATGATCGCCTTGAGCCTTAGATCCACTTCGTTTCGTTTCCAACTGATCCGCATCGCGTTCTGGCTCTGCTCGAGTCCGCTTACTGCGACACCTCCCGCGTTGGAAGCCTTGCCGGGAGCGTGCAGTACGCCGTTTTCGCGAAACGCCTTAATCGCCTCGGCGGTGGTTGGCATGTTGGCCCCTTCGCAAACGGCTATGACGCCGTTTTTAATCAGAGTTTGCGCGTCTTCATGATCGAGTTCGTTTTGTGTGGCGCAGGGCATGGCCACGTCGCAGTCGACTCCCCATGGGTTTTTAGATTCGTGGTATGCGACTCCCTTGATTTGGAGGTCCGCCAACCGTCCGCGGTCTTGCTCCTTCCACTTGCGAATGATTTCCAGCTGCTCCACAGTCATCCCGTCTTTAAAGTGGAGAAGCCCGCCTGAATCGCTCAACGTTGCCGGCTTGGCGCCTTTTTCGATTAGCTTTTGGGCCGCATAGAGGGCCACGTTACCGCTGCCGCTAATCGCGACGGTTTTGCCGTTTAGAGATTCCCCATGATGCTCCAGCATGGCCTCGCAAAAGTAGACGCATCCCCAGCCGGTGGCTTCCGTGCGGACCGCGCTGCCCCCGAAGGAGAGTCCTTTTCCGGTGAGCACCCCGCTCCAGCGGTTTTCCAGTCGCATGTACTGGCCAAAAAGATAGCTGATCTCCCTCCCGCCGACTCCAATGTCGCCTGCGGGGACGTCTGTGTCTTCTCCGATATGGCGGTGCAGTTCTGTCATTAGTGAGTAGCAGAATCGCATGACTTCCCGTTCACTCTTTCCTTTGGGATTGAAATTGGATCCGCCCTTGGCCCCGCCCATGGGCAGTCCGGTCAGGCTGTTTTTGAAGATTTGCTCAAACCCGAGAAATTTCAGGACGCTTTCGTTGACGTCCGGATGGAACCGCAACCCGCCCTTGTAGGGACCGAGGCAATTGTTGAACTGCACACGCCAGGCCCGGTTGGCCCGAATTTCGCCGCTGTCGGTTTCCCAGGTTACCCGGAAACTGATAATCCGGTCCGGCTCGGTGATTCGCTCCAGAATCTCTGCTTTACGGTAGGCGTCCTGCTTCAGGTACCACGGAAGAACCGAAGTCGCGACTTCTTCTACGGCCTGTTGAAATTCGGATTGGTAGGGATTGCGCTTTTTGAGTCCGCGCATGAATTTACGCAACTCGGTGTGCTCAGCTTCAGTCATGGTTTTTAGGGATAGGCATCAAGGCCTCAATTGCAATGCCCCTTGGCAAGATCGTGGCGATGGAGAGGATTTGAGCGACCTTGTAAACCCGGATCGGATGCGGCAGCGACTTCGATTATTCGTGGATTCGCTGCTTGTTGAGAAAGTTGGCCCACCTCGCAAAGGGATTCACAAGACTGTGTTCCCGGTATTAAGTAAATTCTATAAGGCCATAAAAAAGTAGAACCTTCTACTTTTTTATGGCCTTATAGGGGGTGATTTTAGCGGCTCACTCTAGAGAAGTGGAGGGTCGCCTTGACGCCGGGTTTTCGGGTGCGGTTTTGGATCGTGAGCGAGCCCCCGTGCAGGGCGACAGACTCGCGGACGAAACAGAGGCCGAGGCCGAAGCTTTTCCGTTCTTGGCCGGTACGGGTCGAGGAATAAAATCGGTCGAATACCCGATCCAAGGCAAAGTCTGGGATCCCGGTGCCTTCGTCGGTGATGGTCAAAGAGACATCGTCTTCTTGAGTCGTAATTTCGATACGGATGAGTCCACCGGGATGAGAAGAGTCGATCGCGTTCTGGAGTAGATTGCTGATAGCCGTTTCAAGTAAAAAGGATTCACCTCTAACCAAGTCACTTTCTGTATCCATAAATTCAATTTTATGAGGCATTGGATTCGTGGTGCGCTACGGCTTGACGGGCGTGTTTACTTGATTCACTAGGGAGGCGAGCTCCTGATAGGGCAGTGCAAAGTAGCCGCAATATTTTTTTCATCGCTGCCGATCCTAAATCAGCAAATTGAAGAGAGTATGAACTTTGCGTGAGAACGGGATGGAGAAGCCAACTCTCGGGACGTTTCAACTCTACTCAATCAGGCAGTTGTCTATCTGGGTCTTGATTGAAGGCCCGTCCAGATTGATGCCGATGAAGACAAGTTCCTGTCGGCGGTCCCCATAAGGGGGTTCCCATTTGCGTTCAACTTCTGGGGGGATTTGGGAGCGGTCGATTTTTCCGTTCTCGAGGGCAGCGGCCCACCATTTTCCGAGAAAGTCGCAACGGCTTGTGGAACCGGTAATCGAGAGAAAGCCGACGGCATCATCCTGTCCTTCGATCCAGCAATAGCCTTTGGTCCTTAGAAGACCCGGTATCGATTTGTTGATTACGTGGGCAAAACGATCGGCGTTCAGAGGCTTGCGTGCTCGATAAATGTAGGTGTCCACCAGTCGGGCTGCATGTTCTTTGTCCCCGATCGCGGCGCTGAGGCGAGGTTGAATGAGGGTGGAGGGAGAAATCTCCGTTTTACGAAATCGGGCGATGTCCGGCTTCTCTGGCTCGCTGGTCTCGAGGTAGCGCAGCCAGTTCGCTCCTGATAGCGTGCTCTTCGGATTGAACTGCTGCCGTCCAAGAATTTTCTCTGTGTCGACCTTTCCTTGGGTCGCTTTTATCATTTCGGCCCGGTCGTTGAGGCTAGATAGAATAGCTTCGAGCTCTTGGAGTTCCTGTCCGTCTAGTAGGTCGATCTTATTGGCGACGAGGATGTCGGCGCATTCGACCTGCTCGATGAGTAGTTCGAAAATTGGGCGATCGTCCTCTTGGCGAAGGAGCGTTCGTTGGGTTCCTTTTTCCTCGTGGGCCTTCCACTCGCGCAGGAAAAAAGGAGAATCTACGACAGTAACAAGAGAGTCGATACAGGCACTGTCCTCAAGAGGGCGACCTGTGATGTCGTCGGCAAAGAAGGTTTGGGCGATGGATACCGGCTCGGCAACACCGGTTGACTCGATGACGAGTCGGTCGATCTGGCGGTTTTGGGTGAGCTCCGAGAGGGCGGCGACGAGATCATCTTGGATGGAGCAACAGATGCAACCTCCGCTGAGTTCCACGACCTGGTCGATAGCTCCATCTAGCTGGCGGACTTCTGACTGGATGAGCGAGGCATCAATGTTTACCTCGCCGATATCGTTGACGATGATGGCGATCCGCTCCCCAGAGGCATTTCGCACGAGGTGGTTGAGCAAAGTGGTTTTGCCGGCGCCGAGAAACCCGGATAGGGGAGTCACAGGAAGTCGGCCGATTCTGTCAGGCGTGGGCATGTTAGGGCTTAAGGTGTAAGGCCGGACGAGGAATGAAAAGCGGGAAGTTTGGTTTGAATTCGATTTTTAGAAGCCTGGCGCATGGAACTATCCATGATGTCGGAGGCTTTCAATCAGGACGTATGTGCGAGCGGAGGCTTGCCTTGTTTTTTCGCAGTTGCATGGTTCCCTGGAGGTTTGGATACTCGCGGTCGAAATTTCAATCCGACCTTTTTCACGGCATTGCAGAATATTCTTTATGATCCACTTTTGGAATAATTCGATACTGGCCTAGGTGGTTATTAAGATCGATCGTATGGATATACTTCTCGATTTGCGCTGGATGGTATTGGGCCGTGCCGGTGGATTGGAACAAATGGCCTATGAGCTGGTTGCAGCTCTTGCGAAGGTTAGCCGTCAGGACACGTTCTACCTGTACTGCCCCGATAGAGCTTTTCAAGATTGGCTGTTCAAGTCAGAACTGAATATGGTGCTGATCGACAGCGACCGGTTTGCTCTGGTTCCTGAGCGAGTCAGTTATGACCGATCGGAAGGTCGGCCTAGCGGAAAACTGGGAAGACTAGGGGTTGTGGCTCTTGATGGATCTGAGCACCCCCCGCGAACCTTGAACGTCGATCTCGTCCATTCAATTGGGGGCTACGTGCATGACGAGTTGCTGGACTATCGGAATATTCTCACGATTCATGATTTGCAGCACATCCATTTGCCGCATCACTTTGACGAGGTGGAAATTGCTGCGCGGAATGCGAGGTACCTGACGTCGATCCATGCTTCCGAAGCAGTAATCAGCGTATCGGGTTTCGTGAAACGTGATATTATGGCCCAATATGGCGTGAAGCCGGAGAGCGTAACCTCAATTTGGAATATACCCAGCGGAAGCCCTACGGATCGATTGTCCAAATCCAAAGAGGATAGAATCCTCCGAAAAATGGGGATCGATTTCGAGTATCTGTTTTTCCCCTCCCATGGCTGGCCCCATAAGAACCATCTCAAACTCGTTGAGGCTTTCCCCTTTATCCAGGAGTCGATGCCTAATTTGAGAATGATCTTCACGGGCGGCAAGTTTGATCAGGAACACCCTGCAGCAAAGAAGATTAGATCGCTTGGTTTAGAGGAGTTCATCCTGCACATAGGATACCGTACCCCCACCGAAATTCGTTGTCTGTACGAGCGGGCGGAAGCGCTCGTTTACCCGTCGCTATTTGAAGGCTTCGGGATGCCCGTGGCGGAAGCGATCGAATCCGGGGCGCCGGTTGTCTGCTCCGATATCGAGCCCTTGGTTGAAATTGGAGGTGAGGCGGTTGTCACCTTTGATCCCGGTAGTGCTAAGGATATCGCTGACAAAGTGTTATCGGTACTTCGGGACGATCGCTTGCTGGAGAGTTTGCGGGCAAAAGGCGAAGCGCAGTTGACGCGGTTCTCGAGCGAAGCGATTGCCCGCCAAACCTATGATCTCTATCGGAAAACCTGTGGACTGGATCCGACTCCGCTGGAGAGTAGCCGTTCTGCCAAGACGAACAGCCGATGTGAGTCTACTAGGCACTGGGGAAGGGTGAGCGAGCGCAGTTTGCGAGCGGGGAAATCGTTATCGGGACTGGTCGCATTGCTCGTAACCGCATTGAAATCACCGCCGCTGGCTAGGTCTATCTGGAAGGCGCTGCGGAGTAAGGACGACCGTGCAAGCAGCTTTAACGGTCGCCACGGAGATGGATGGATTGGCCCAAATTATCGGGAATGGCTTTGGGTTCCCGAAGGGTCGAAAGGACTCATTTTAGAGATTGAAGCCCCCCCGCTTCCTCATGCGGATGACTTTAGCTTTAGGGTGGCGGTGCAAGGAATCGAACGGGGCGATTTTCGTTTTGCAGGTAATTCAAGCCTTAGGATTCCTATTACGTTAAAGGAAAGCAGTGGAGAACTCGTTCAATTGAAAATCGACAGCAATTATTGGTTTAGACCGAACGATCGCGACGACAATGGCGATGAGCGGGAGCTGGCAGTTAAGCTAGCTGGAATATACTGGGAGTGAACCGCTTGGTCGCTCGCTTAGCGAGTTATTGCGTTCGCTCCGTGAGGACGGGCTTGGCTAACAGAAGTTCGCTACCCAATTCTCGGCTTGGTTAGCAACAGTTTCCTTTTCCGCTGGGGCGAAAAATGGTGCGGGTGGACAGAATCGAACTGACGCAACCAGCTTGGAAGGCTGGGGTTCTACCACTAAACTACACCCGCGATAGAATTGAGGGGACAAACATCGATCTGATTTTGCTCAGGTCAAGTCCTTTTCGAGGGGAGTTTTGGATTCGGACGGAGGAGGGAAAGAGTGATTTCCAAGCAAGTGATCGCTTTCAGGCGACCCTCTTATGGTCCAATATGCCCTATCGAAGGTATTGAATTAAGTCCTACGTACTAATTACTAGGATGAAGCGCCAGCGGCACTGATAGACAAAATTCCAGGATAGTGTAGATTGTCCATGGGTATAAGAAACCATTGAATCGTCTCCTTGGAGACAGCTAGGGTAACAGCAGGCTATATTCTTTGGGGACTTGTTCTCACATACAAGAGTTGGATTCCTGGGCCGGCGATCTCAGATCGCCGGCTCTTCTTGTACCTGGAGGGCTGGATTGAGCTCTAAAGCGGCTAGAAAAGGACTGGTTTCCCTCGAGAGAGTCGGGTGCTGTTGGCTTTTGTTGGAACGTTGAGATTCGCGTTGCGTTGAGACGTCTTAGCTGAAGTATAGGGGAATGGGCGAGAATATCGAGTTTCAGATACCAAACAGTTTGAAGGAGTTTCGGGCTAAAGTGGGTTCAATCCTATGGATCCTTGTAGCGATTATAGTGATAACGGCAGCTTACTCCATGCTGTACACCGTACAGGCCGAGTCGCAGGGAGTCGTTCTTCGCTTTGGCAAGTACATCAAGACGGTTAATCCCGG
>CALDFV010000048.1 GCA_937942145.1 uncultured Opitutaceae bacterium | reverse complement strand
TCGTAAAGTCGATGCACTATGTCAGCTAATGGACGTGGGGCCGACGATTCTGGATTTGGCCGAAGTCGAGAAACCTGAGTGGATGGAAGCCGAAACGCTGATGCCCGCGTTGCGGGGGGAGTCCTTCGAAGGTCGGGAGTTTGTAATAGCGGAGCATGGGCGCGACGTCTTTCTCTACTCCATCGATTTCGTGACCATGATTCGGACCAAGGATTGGAAGCTTGTTCAGTTCTTAGATGAGCCCTTTGGGCAGTTGATCGATCTGGTCAATGACCCGGCGGAAGAAGTCAATCTGTGGGATGATCCGGACTATGCAGAGAAGAAGGCGGAACTGATCGATGCGATTGGGTCCTTCCGGGTGCGTAGCGGCTACCAGACCCGCAAGATGTGGGAAAAGACGCGTTAGCGGGAAATAGTTAGCTACAGTCCAAATCTTCGATCAATTGGAGTATATGGTGTGCGGGTGAAACCGTAACGCGGTTTGTAGCGTTCTGGTTAAAGATGACTGTTGAATGAGCTGTGTGCGTTTACTATCTAGTTGCTCGACTCGATTAGCCTGGGGGCTATTCGTGTTTGGCTTGGGCGTCTACAGCAATGCCGCTGAGAATGGTCAGACTTTGGAGGAGGATGACCGCACCCAATTGGTCCAGAGCCTTCCAGCGGGTTTTTTTACTCCGGTAACGGCTCCAAGTAGGCCCATCGCCATTCAGCAACTTTGTCCGGAGTGGGAGCCTTCGAGCACGGTGCTTATAAGCGTTCCTCTAAGCGGCACATTGGCAAACCCCAAGGCGCTGAAATTCGTATTGGATTTCCTCGTAGCGACCGTCCCTCATATCCCAGTCGGTATTTTGTACAACCGAGATGAAGAAAGTCGATTAGGACGGCTGATTCACGAAATTGAGAAAAATCCAAGCCTGAGTGGATATTCTGGCAGAATTGATTTTGTAGAAAGCAGGGTTCAGGGTTTTTGGATTCGCGATCATGGTCCTCAATTCGGACGCTCCCATCAGGGAGACCTCATTGTTATCGATAGCATCTTCAGATTTCTTGAGGTGGAATCACTTTACGACCCGTCACGCATTGGCGAGTTCAACGCGGCTTCGCAACGAAATTATTCGGATGATCTTTCACCCCAGTTTGTGGCAAATTATCTCAGGTCGGACTACGAATATGAAACGTCAATCGTTCGCCCGCCGTTGCATTTGCAAGGCGGTGACTTCTCTACAGACGGAAGGGGAAATGTATTCATATCGGAGGACACAATAGCCAGCAACGGGGGTGATTGGGGGACTATCGAGCGTATTTTTCAAAACTATTTTGGAGCGGAGAATATTCATATATTAAATCCGCCAAAGGGAAATTCTGCCAAGCATCTCGACCTTCTTTTTAAAGTTGCTACAGACAAAACCTACCTTGTCTCCCGGCAACCCAGAGCTGACTATCTAAGCACCTCTCACAGCCGTAATTTGGCACAGCAAATTTCGAGGTCACTCAAGAACAATTTGAGCTACATTAAGCGAAACCTGTCGGGTATTGAAGTTTTGGAACTGCCGATGCCCAGTCTTCTTGTCAAGAGTCGCGACCAGCGATTGTTGGAGCTCAGAGGGGAAGTGCTGAATCTGGTTAGCCGGAAGGCCAACGTGGACTTGGGGTTAGTGCTTAATGGAAACCCGAAGTTGCCCGAAGCGGAGTCCGCTCGAAGCGCGGTGGCTTTGGAAATGCTTGTGGAAACCGGCAAGAACATAAATCTCAATGATGAGGCTGATCTCGAGATGGTTGCCCAGAAGTACCTGGGTTCAGGAATCGAAGAATTTCTTGAGACCTATGTGAACCGGCAAGCGATCTACCGCTCCTATACCAATAGCCTAATTGTTACCAATCCATCGCTCGAGACACTCATTTTACTGCCCCGTTTTAATGTGCAGGAAGGTGAGTCGCAGTCTGACTATGCCGCCATGGAGCAAGAGGTTGAGAGAGCCTATTTGAGTTTGTACCCAAGCGCTCAGTTGAAATGGATCGATTCAGACGAAATTACTCGTCTTGGGGGTTCTATCCACTGCATGAGCATAAGTGTACCTTTGCAGGTAAAACTAACCGCGTCCAGAAAACTGAAAAAATCCGATTCAATCTTGCCGACGAAAAATGGGTAGAGCCATTTTTTTCGGTTAGAATTCCCGGCCGGTAACCTTTGTCTTTATGCGGCAAAGATACATGTCAGCGGTTATATAGAGAGTCGATCCATTGTCGCCCCAGGCGCAATTTGCGGTTCTTTCACCCGTGGAAAGGTGCCCGATCAGTTTGCCTTTGGGGTCGACGATCATGACGCCACCATTGCCGGTTACCCAGAGATTTCCCTGCTGGTCGATTTTTAAGCCATCTGGATTTCCCTCACCGAGATGGCGGTGCGGTTTGGCATCGAAGAACAAAGTTCCTTTGCCTGCTTCCCCTTTATTGTCGAGCGGATACGCCATGACAATGGGATTGTCGGGGTCGGATTGGGCGACATACAGGGTGCGTTCGTCGTGTGAAAGTTCGACTCCGTTTGGGAAACGCAATTCGTCGGTGATGAGTGAAACGTTACCGCTTCGGTCGAGAAGGTAAACGCCTGCGAAATCAATTTCCCTAGTTGGGTCAGTTTCTCGATTCGGAAGTCCGTATGTCGGATCCGTGAAGTAGATGCGTCCCGTGCGACCGATGGCGAGGTCGTTCGGACTGTTGAAACGTTTTCCTTGGTAGTTGTCGACAAGTGTTCGCTTTCCCTCTCCAAACACCATCATGGATAATCGACGATCGCCGTGTTCGCAGGATATGAGCCGCCCTTCATCGTCGATTGCGAGCCCGTTGCTACCCAGCCCAAGACTGTAGGTTCCATGGCCCGTGTATCCGGAGGGTTCAAGGTAGACTTCCGCCCCAACGCCTACGGTCCACTTCACTACTTGGTTGCGATGAACATCGGAGAATAGAAGAAAACCGCCATCTTTAACCCAAACAGGGCCTTCCCCCCACGCGAAGCCGGAAGCAAGCACTTCGATCTTGGCATCCTTTGCTATGAGGCTGTCTACCTTCCTGTCGAAACGCAGAACCTCACCGATAGTGGGAAAGTTCGTAGAATCTTGGCCCTGGAGATTGATCGATAGGAGGGTGAACCAGGCAAGGGCGGTGATTGAGATGGGTTTCGTGTTCAATTTTCTGATGTATTGGGTAGGGGCGATCTCCGAGCGCCCACTGGTTGTGGATTGATTTTTATGGGCGTTCGGAGATCGCCTGCTACCTTTAATTTGCGTTCTTAGTCTATCTGGTCGACGAAGGGGGAATCGGTGCGTCGTAATTCGGCCAGCATCTCGCGCTTGAGCTGTTTGAGTTCGTCCCGGTATTCAGGATAAAAGGCGAGGTTGATTAGCTCTTCGGGATCCGCATCGATGTCATAGAGTTCCTCGATTTCCCCTGGAAGCAGATTTTTGATGAATTTGTAGTTATGTTTACGGTACGATACCCACCAAGGAATATCGGAACCTTCGTCGGTCGATTGGGATAGATCGCGGGTTTCGGATCCATAAATTCGAGCGGTGTAGGCGATTAGGACAGAGTGATCATTGTTCGCTTCCGGATTCTGAAGAAGCGGCGTAATGTCCCGCCCGTGCATTTCCCAGGGGAGTTCCACTTGAGCAAATTTAAAAAGCGTTGGTACCAAATCCTGCCCACCCACGGGAGTGGCGCAGACTTTGCCTTCAGGAACTTGTCCCGGAAATGAGATTACAAGCGGGCTGGAAATGTTGGCGTCGTAGGGCGCTATTTTGTGTTGAAACCCGTGTTGTCCCCAAGCGAAACCCTGATCGGAAGTGAACACAATCAGTGTGTTCTCGAACTGGTTCGTTTCTTTCAGAGTCTCAACGAGCTGACCGACGGCTTCGTCTAGGCTCATAACGGTTTCCTGATACCGACGAGAGCTTTCCTGAAACTCTCCGCCCTTAGGGGGTCGCTGGGTATAGTATTTCCCATCCTGGGCGAGTTTCCATGCTTCACGCTTCTTTACGTACTGCGGTTTGCCGGGTCGGGGCCCGTGGAAATCTGGTGGAAAGGGGATTTCTATGGACTCATCTATTGAATCGACATGACGTGGGGCGGGAGTGAAAGGCCCGTGACTTCCCGCGTAGCAAAGCCAAAGGAGCCAGGGCTTTTTCTCGTCTCTTCCTTCGCCTTTGAGATAGTCCTGGGCCCATTTCGTATAGTTAGTGGTTGAATATCCTTTAGTCATCTGTGCTTCACCACCGTTGAAGGAAATTAGCTGGTCATCGTAGTAGTTACCTGAATTTTTCGGGAATTTAGGGCGGTTCCAAACGATCTGGTAGTCCCAGTCTCTCCCATACCCTGTGTCTACCCCGGTATGCCACTTTCCGATATGGGCTGTGGTGTATCCAGCCTCTTTGAACGAACGCATCCAGAAGGGAGTTTTTTCGGGGTCATACGCGCTTCCAGGGTAGGCGCCTTCCATGTGCATGGATTCAACACCGTACTGATGTTTGCCCGTAAGAAAAGTGGCTCTTGCGGGCATGCACCACGTCCCGTTGTAGGCGTGCTTGAAACGAACGCCACTCGCGGCGAGGCGATCGATGTTCGGTGTGTCTGCCCATGAAGGAGCTCGTTCGTAGCTGCTGACAGTACGGTCGGATTGATCATCCGTGTAGATAAAGAGAATGTTGGGTTTGTCAGCCGAATGCGCATCGAACGGGGCGGCGACGATGGCGCAAATGATTGTGGGGAAGATCAGGAGATTGCTAGGCTTCATTATTTATCGTTGGGACTAAACTTCTTCGGCGGCACTATTGCCAGAAACAGTTATTGGGTCGATCATTGAAAGGGATTCGTTAAGCGCCCTTTTGGGATCTAAAAACAAGCGATCTCTTTAGCTTTCTTTTCCTCAAGAAAAGCGCTCCCCGCGAAGACCGAAGCAATCCTATGCGAGTAAGTATCCAATGGGCACTGACGCCATCTATCTGATGAACTCAAGTTGCTTTGGGAGAAAATGGTGAGAGGCAGGGAGGGTAGGGCAGGCATTTCACTAATAAGGAGCCCACTTCGAGCGAATCCCATCTTAATGAGGCGATCAAAGAAGGAGTTCATCGGCTTAAAATAGACTGATTTTCGAGATTAGGGGCACTGGGCTAATAGTTAGCGACACGGAAGAATTTCGACATTTCGATGGAATGTCGAGTGCGGGATTTGCGTCCTTCTCAAATAGTAGGGAAATCACCTCCTTCGAGATGGGATCGAGGATTCTAGCTAAGCAATTAGCCCATCCTTATCTATCAGGAAACCGTTAGAATATTTTCTTGGCTAAACCCATGTTGTTTCGCTACGGTTCAGTTTAGGTAACAGGTCCATGGTTACTTGAATACCTAAAAACCCCTAACCAAAAATTGTTTCGTATGAAAAACCTATATCGACTCGTACTCGCGTTTATCGCTCTCGCTGTTTCCTGCCAGCTTTCGTCCGCCGCCTCGATGGCAGACGTTGCTAAAGCGCAGGCAATCATCAACAAAATCAACCAACTCGTTGAAACGTATCGTGAAATGACGATTCAGCTCGAAGCTCCGGATTCTCTCAATGGGGGCAAGGGGAAGTTTTTGGTTCCGTTCACCGATGACGGAAATCTGACTCCATAGGCTAGCAAGGCATTAACGGCGCAAGCCGGAGCTGCGGTGGGTGAAAAAGCCGGTTCTGCGGTTGGGAACGCGCTGAGCTCGAAGGTGCCGCTGGGTGGATTGATGCGTGGTTCGGCTAAGAAGAAGGGAAAGCAGATGGGCACGGCAGCCGCACTCGGAGGAATGGCTTTGATTAAGGAAACAACGGATCGATCCCTCAACAACGTAGATGACTACATCGTTTATTTACACGTCGTGCACGGTTCGAATCCTGACTCCCAGAGTGGCTTGGCCTCAGCGATGGCGCTGCATCCGGAAATGGAAGGACGCATTGATTTCGCTATTAAGAACGCCTACAAGAAAGCGGCCAAAAAGAAAAAGTAGTTTCACGATTGCTTAAAATTTGATTCGCCAATCAGCCGAGAGGGCTCTTGGTTATCGGGTTTGCTTGATCTGCCCTCTGATTTACGAAGGTAATCAAGGTAGTTTTCTCAATCCATAAATCATGAATCAATCGATGTCGAAAGGAGTACTTTTCCTACTGGTGACAATTTTAGGGCCCGTCTGGGTCCTCCAGGGCCAGGCGCCCGTGCCTACGATTTGGGAGCAACGAGCCAAGGAACGGTTCACACGGCTAACTTCCACAATGAAGATGGAGATTAGCCAATCCCAGCCACAGGATTCCGGGCTCAAAAAGAAGAAACTGAAAAAGCCCAAGCGCATTCTTCTATTCTGGCGGTGCGAAACTTTCATCCATACATCAATCCCTTCGGGGAATTTTGCGCTTCAGGAGATGGCTCGAAAAACCAGGGCGTTCTCTGTCGAGTTGGCCGACGAGTACTCGGTTTTCAACAAGAAGAACCTCAAGGGATACGACGCGATTCTATTCAACAGCACGACTAGTCTAAAGTTTGAAAACGAGAAGCAGCGGGATGCCGTCTTGAGTTTTGTACGAGGTGGCAAAGGCATTATTGGGATTCATGGAGCCAGCGACAACTTCTATGAATGGGAAGGGGGCGCCGCATTAATAGGGGGCCAGTTCAATGGGCATCCTTGGACTGCTAACGGAACTTGGGCCTTCAAACTCGACGATCCGACTCATCCGCTCAATGCCGCTTTCAAAGGTAAGGGATTCTGGCATTCGGATGAGATCTACCAGTACAAACCTTCTAACTATCAAGGCGAAGAGAATCTCCGTGTCTTGGTCAGTCTCGACATGAGTAAACCCGAGGTAAGGGAGCCGTTGAGTTTGGAGAAATTTGAAAAATTCAATAGCCAGTATGGTCCAGGTCCAAGAGAAGTCCCCGTCAGCTGGATACGTGAGTTTGGCAAAGGGCGACTGTTCTACACGAATTTTGGACACCGAGAAGAAACTTATAAGGATCCTGTAATCATGCAGCATCTTTACGATGGCATTCTCTACGCGTTGGGATTCACAAGTGCCGACGCGACTCCTTCGGCGGAGCTTCCTGCAATCCCTGTGGCTCTGGCTCCTGAAAAGCCGGCATCGAAATAGGGAATCGCCACGACGCGAGATTTTTATTCCTAATGGGAGAAATCCAGCTGCATTAGACTAATGTGGGGTTTACGAGCCTAGGATTAGTAGGCCGTTATACCGCAGTGATCTTCTCAACTATCTTTGATTCGCCGGTAGATTTATTGGCCGAGATAACGGTTTCACCGTTTTCGGAGTTGGTGACAACGACGCCTATTTGCGCTTCCCCTGAGTCAGCCAAAAAAGTCACTATTTTTTGGTGACATTGATTCAGGGCTGATGACGAGATGGCTCCGACGGCGACAATTTTTGAATTAATTCCAAGTTTTAGATAAGGCAGGGCGGCTGGTAGAGCGCCTTCAAGGACTCCACTCGATGAATCTACTGCGACGTCCGTAATAAGAATATCGAGACCTCCGTGGGCCAGGACAGTCCTTTCCACAGCTGATCCAATTTTGTCTTGGGCTGATTCGCCCGCTATCGCGATGGCCGCGGCACCCGCCTTGGTCAGGCGTTCTTTGCATTGGTTTGCCGTAGAAGTGTCAGAGAGCGCGATGAGCGCGATGCTCCCTTGGAGCGAGGGGGCGGACTTACCTGACTTTAGTTTGGCTTGTTCCAGCTCCCAATACTCAACCTCAAACACGTCGCTCTCCTTTAAGGGGAACCATCCTCCCAGCGATTCGCTGCTTTGAATGACGCGGGTGGTGTGACTCGCTATATCGCCAACCACGGCTGCGTTTTTTGGATTCAGTCCAAAAGAGATCAGACCGCGACCAGGCCAAATGCCCCATCTTGGAGCCGAATCGAGGCAGGTCAGTCCGTTTGAGGCATTTCGGCCAAAGTATGACTCGTATTCGGATGCGTAAGTATTAATCGAATCGCTGGTATTCTCTGACAGGTAAACGGGAACACGTTTAGCGAAAATAGAATGGTCTGGCGTCAAGGGGCCTCGGGTGCCAATTTCGCCCGCGTTCTCTAGATTGGCGAATCCGATAGCCTCCGGACTTGAGTCGAGTTTGGCGACCACGGGAAGCCCGCGGAGATCGGAGACGTTCTTCCGTAAGCGAGCTAGTTCTAAGGGGTCGCAGGCCCCTTGGCCAATAGCTGGTTTCAAGGCGTTGGCTCGATCCAGGTAATCTTCAGCTTCGGTGACTAGCAGGATCATTCTCTCGTAGCTCTCTTTTGCGTTGTCCGAAAAAGTGAAGATCCCGTGGTTCATCAGAACCATGCCTTCGTAATCCTCCCAACTGACGTCTTTAGTTTGCTCGTACACGAGTTTAGCCAACGCAAATCCCGGCATGACGTAAGGGATAACGATAACGCGATTTCCGAAGAGCTCCCGAACGCGCTCGAGTCCATTTTCGGTATTGGTCATAGCTAGAATTGCGTTGGCGTGGGTATGGTCGACGTAACGAAAGGGAATGATTGCATGGAGAATGGCTTCGACGGAGGCGTTGGGCGCCTTCGAATCCAACATTGCTTGGCGCTGCTGCTCTACCATGTCTGAGTCGTATAGCGTCTCCAGCTGGGCTAGCTTGTTGAGAACATCCATTCGCAAGGGGGCAAACCCAGCCTCCTCAATCGTAGCCAAGTCCCAACCGCTCCCTTTGACAAAGAGAGTTTCGACCGATTTGCCGAAGAAATCATTCGCATTGATCTTCACCGAGGTGTTTCCACCGCCGTGGAGAACCAGCTGGGGCTCCTGACCGAGGAGACGGGAAGTGTAAACGCGAAGACGCCTGGGGTCGTTTTCGAAATCTTTTGCTAATTGATCGTTCCAGCGGTTTTCCATGATTGAGAGAGTCACTACTAGACTGTTTCAGATTCTCAAGCCTATCGACCAGTGATTGAAAGATCCCGGTTTTCCCCATTAGCGGATGCTCTGTAAAATCGAAGTTAGACCTCACTAATCTGTACCGATCGAATTTTGGTTCTAGACAGAGTGGGGGTTTTGTCTAACGTCCGCCCTCCGATCGCGAACTCAGGTGGAACCCGAGGTTCGTAATAGGTCGGAATTAATAGCAAAATAAAACAAACATGCCAAAAGGAACAATAAAGTGGTTTGATTCGGAAAAGGGCTACGGCTTCATTCAACAGAGTGAAGGTGGAGACGACCTATTCGTACATCACTCCGAAACTGATGGGTACGCCCTAAACGAAGGCGATTCCGTCGACTACGAGATCGGCGAAGGACGTAAAGGTCCTTGCGCTACGAATGTAAAGAAGAGCTAGCTGTCCGTTCTCGGACCACTTGATTCTGCGGCGTTAGCTAGCTTTGTGCTGGGTAGGGCTGCGATTTACTTTC
>CALDFV010000047.1 GCA_937942145.1 uncultured Opitutaceae bacterium | reverse complement strand
CCGTGAACAACGGAGCACTCGATGTTGGGAATGGTGACATCTATGGTTACGTTGCCACCAGCGGGGGTACGCCGGATGTAGGACCGGGAGGCAGTATTATGGGAGATGGATCGACCGATACCGTAGACATGAGCCGCGTTTCAACTAGCTTTTACGCAAACTTGTGGGAAATTGCGGCACCGACTGGTTCGGTTGAAGGGGTAAGTTACATAGTTGACCACACCTCCTTGGCACCGGGAAGTATTGGATCTTCGGGTACGAATACCAATCCAGAAGTGTATCACCTCTCCAGCTTTAGCATGTCGGGTACGGGACAGCTTAATATCGTTGGACCGACGGTGATAATCGTTGACGGTGATTTCAGTATTACCGGTGGAGCGGGAATAAATATTATTGGTGGGGGCTCTTCACTAGAAATGTACGCGGCCGGGGATGTGAAAATTGGTGGAAATGGTTTTATCAATGATCAGTTGGACTCGGAAGCCTTTCAGCTCTGGGGAACGGCTTCCTCTCCTACGACGCAATCCATTTCGATTATGGGCAATGGCGATTCTGCAGGAGTCGTTTATGCTCCCAATGCGAACCTTAAGATAGGTGGCAATGGAGGGCTCTCAGGCGCGGCGGTGGCCAAGACGATTGATATCTTAGGGGACGTGGCTTTTCATTACGATATCAACCTGAAGGAATTTGATAAGCACAGTCGGTTTACGGTTTCCCGATGGAGAGAATTGCGTGCTGCGGCGGAGATACTCGACTTCACAGATTCGACGGCATTATCCACAAGAATTTCGCCTTTGTAAGTGAAGGGGCAGAAAGGCGGCTTCACTGCTCCCTGTTGTGGAAGCGTTCTAAGTCCGTCGTGTTCGATCTCGGTGGAGACGTCGGTATTACGAAAATTGGGCCCGTTCTAGCTTCCATGCGAGTACTGGACGATATGCAGAATTTTCTTAAGGAATTGTGCGTTCTATCACGTGTTGAGGGTGGGAATCGCTCAATCGGTTTTCCCTTGCTAAAGTAGGCTACTGAAAATCCGTGATGAAATTGTAGAAGTAAAGGGAAACCATTCTTTTAGTTTTCAAGCGATTTTATGCACCTCGGACCGTCAGCAAAATTGGATAGCAATAGGGTCAGTAACACTTTCCCAAAGGATAAAGGGTTTACACTGATCGAAGTCATGGTGGCCATGTTAGTCACTCTGGTCATTTTCGCAGGTGGCTTTGGAGCCCTCAGTTATGGGAATAAGCTAATCGAGGCCGCCCGTGACGAGACGCGAGCGTCTCAAGTGCTGCAGAGTGAGATTGAGGATTTGCGAACTCTTAATTGGGCGAGTCTAACGGCATTAAGTACGGAGGCAATTTACGCTCCCAAGAGCGAGTTTACTGACGCTTATTCAAGCCGCTATTCTGTCAAAAGGAAGATCGCAGCTCGATCCGCCACGGAAAAGAGAGTAACAATGGCAGTTTCTTGGACCGACAACCGGGGCACTTCCCACACTCGAGAGTACTTAACGCTAATCGCGAAAGACGGTCTGTATGACTACTACTACCGATCTTTCTAATTCATCTGTTATGAAGAGATTAAAACACGCCCGACTCGGATCAGACAGAAGGGCCTTTACGCTCGCCGAACTGATGCTGGCTATCACCATTGGTGGTATCGTCCTAGCAGGAGCGGCCACCACGGTTAATCTTTGGGCTCGTAGTTCGGTGGCAGTGGGAAACTACGCCGACATGAGCGGGACTTGCCGGCGTGCTCTGGACATATTTGCCTCAGATGTCCGTATGGCCAACGATGTTTCTGTATCAACCGCCAATACGTTTACGTTTACGGCTTTTGACTCGGGAACGAGCTCGGTCACGGTAAGCTATGTTTTTGATGATGCCAATGATACGGTGACTCGAACTTATGACGGCACCTCTAGGGTCATTCTAGATAATGTGGAAAAATTTGGGCTCACCTATTCCGATCTTACCCTTTCTGCGACGACTAATCCGCTTTCTGTGAAAGTAGTGCAAATTAAGGCTATTCTGCAGAAAAAGGTGATCAATTTGAGCAATACGGATGAGATTATTTCTGCGCGTTTCATGCTGCGAAATCGGCGCGTAAGCACCTAGTGGGAGAAGATGACTATGAGTAGATTGAAATCGAAGAATGGATCTGTCCTCGTTGGAGCGATGATTTTGGCGATCATCGGGGGGGCCGTAATCGCGGGCTACCTGAAAATGTCGCTGAAGGAATATCAGCTCTCACAGCGAACCCTGAAATTGCAGAGTACCATGAATCTTGCGGAAGCGGGACTGGAATTGGGTATGAACGCTATCAATACCAAGAACTGGACCGGATGGACCTCCGTGGGTACAAACGGAAGGTTTCGTGACATCACCAATATTGCCTTCTCGGATGGTCGAGTTGCTCGAATCAGAGTGTATCTGGAAGACTTCAACTCAACGCCGATTCTGGCGGCGGAAGGCAGGGTGGTCGAGCCGGATGGCTCTGAGCTGTTCAAGCAAGTTAGAGTGGATATGACTACCACTGGACTGTTCTCGAATGGTCTGACAGCGAAGGACACCATCAATTTCAATGGTAATAGAATTACGGTTGATGCTTATGACTCCACGGTTGGGATTTGGAATCACACGTTGAACCGCGAGGATGAAGGGTCGGTAGCGAGTCTTTCAGTCGATAATGGAGCTCTGGATGTGGGTAACGGTGACATATGGGGGTACTTAGCGACAGCAGGTGGCTCCACTTATGACATAGGAAACAATGGAAGTGTGATGGGTGCGGATACGCCCGTAGGGGTGACGGAAGACCCCAATAGGATCAGCAACGACTTTGAAGCGAACCTTCCCGATGTGTTGGCTCCAGTACTTACCCCGGATCATATAACCCTCGCGGCAGGATCCATTGGTGATCCGACTGCTTCATGGAGCTCGGATCCGGAAGTCTACCATATCCCCAGTTTTAACATGAGTGGTAGTAATACGATCACCGTTTTGGGACCAACGATTCTCATTGTTGACGGGGACTTTAAGCTGACCGGACAAGCCGAGCTCAACATCGTGGGGACGGAATCCTATTTACAAATGTACGTGGGAGGAGACCTGGATCTAACGGGGCAGGGAGTCTTGAATGACGAGCAAAACCCAGAAGCCTTCCAGGTTTGGGGAACCGCAGCATCGGGTGCAGGCCAGTCGATTAAGGTGGCGGGCAACGGAGATTTTGCCGGCGTTCTCTACGCTCCTAATGCTGATCTAGAGATAAAGGGGAACGGAAACGTTTCGGGAGCCGCAGTGGGTGAAAACATTACTTTAACCGGAAACGCGGCGTTTCACTATGATTTGAACTTGAAGAACCTGGACAGCGATGGGTCCTATTCGATCAGTAGATGGCGCGAGCTACGTGGAACCTCAGAGTGGCTAGACTTCTCCAACACCACGAGCTTGGCTAATTCAATTTCACCCCTGTAAAAGCCTCGCTATATCTGGTCTAAATGCCTTGACACGGGAGAAAATTGGCGAAATATCCGCCCCTCCTATGGCAAATACCAAGTCAGCACAGAAGAACAACCGGAAGACGATCGCTCGTACGCTGCGTAATCGCGCACGCAAGACCCGTCTAAAAACGTTGGCTAAGAAGGTTCAGACGCTCGCGGAGTCCGGCGACAAGGAAGGGCTCAAGGCGGCGGCGACCGACTATATCTCGGCTATGGACAAAGCGGCAAAGACGAGTCTGGTTCACCGCAACAAAGCGAGCCGTACGAAGGCTTCGATGGCGAAGTTGCTCGCGGCCTAGTAAAACAAATTTTTCCTCCTCCCATCTATGAGCTCCCACGTTTTGGCGATGGGGGCTCTTTTTTTTAACCGAATGCCCGACACCGCTCCATTTATTTCCTTCCCAGAACGCTACTTGGGCGAGCGATCAGTCAAGTTCCCCTTGCTCGTAGATCATCCGGGTTACTTCGCGATCAACAAGCCAGCAGGGCTTGCCTGTTTTCGACATGAGTGGAATGCAGGTAAGCCGGATGTATCCATGGCTTTGCGGAGGGAGCTCCTCAATGAGAAGCCTCAGTTGAAAGCCTTGGGAGTGGAAGGCCTTTTTCGCGTATTCAAACTCGATGCGGAATTGAGCGGGGTTCTCCTTTACGCCAAAACGGAGGATTGGGAGGAGAAGCTGAGAAACGCCTTTGGCTCGCGCCAGATCGTATTTCGCTACCACTTTCTTGCGAGCACGGAAGTCGAGGAACGCGCGCTTATCTGTGATTTGCCCATTGCCGCTCACTCAAATGGGAAGCAGATGCTCGTTTCCCACAAGACTGGGAAAAAGTGCGAAACCCGCTTTCAGTACTTGAGAAGCTTCGGGCGTTACCAGCTATGGGAGGCGTCGACTCGAGACATGCGAGTGCATCAGGTACGAATCCATGCTGCAGAGAGAGGTCTGAACATCGTGGGAGAAGCGGAATACGCGAAAGGCGACCGCATTCTTCTGTCGATGATTAAGAAGGGTTTTCGGCGTGGGAATTCGCCGGAAAACCCGATCTACGACGCGCTTTGCGTTCATCTTGTTTCGGTCGAGTTTGAAATTCCGGACGAACCCTGTCCGGGGGCTCAGGCTCCGCTACCGAAGGGATTTAAAACGCTCTTGAAAAAACTGGATCAATTCAAGGGTCCTCGGGGTTAATTCCCCTAGGGCGCCAGTAAATGGAGATTTTGGAAAGTGGCCCTGACCTTAGACGGTTAAGCCAGAAGAGAGCTAGGGTGGTTGAGATTGACCCAGTTTGTTAGGCAATAAAGTGTCGTTTCTTCTTTACAGCGTCAAGGGCACGCATCACTTTCTCGGGCTTTTCCAAAAAATTGAAGATATCATTCTATGGGTAATCTAAAGAAGAAACGTCGTCTTAAGATGTCGAAGCACAAACGCCGCAAGCGTTTGAAGTCGAATCGTCATAAGAAGAAGGCTTGGTAGAGTAGTGTACTCCCATAGAGTCCCCATTGAGGGCTCGCGTAGCATAAGAGGAGTCTTGTGCTGACAAGCGAAAACGAGAAATTTCAAAGCTCGGACTTTTAACGGTCCGAGCTTTTTTATAGGCCAATGCTTTTTGGGGACTTGGGTTCTGAGAAAGTAACCCGCGTTTTGGCTTCGATTTTTAGGCTAGTACTCGGTCCCCTAAGATCTCGGGGCGTCTTTAGGATTAAGGTAAGCCCGTTATTGGTTCAGAAAGTCGCTACGTTAAATCTACGGTGGTGGATTGGGTCCAACTCTCTATCAGAAGCGGGGGCGTTCTACGTCAGAGAAGGATTCCCTTAAGGGCAATGGCCTACTCAGTGTCTCGGCCTAAGTTTCAAAATGAGGATAACTTCCCTCTATTCGACTCAATTTAGGGAATGAGGAGCCGATAGGTTTAAGTATCCCATCTGGGCGGATATTCGCCAGGGGAATCCAGACATGATTTCCTCAAGTAAAAAAGATTACATAGTAGAGTATCTTCCCACCTCCATTAGGATGGTTCGGGTAAGCTCGTTCAACGCGCCTCTAACGATTGAGGCGATTGAGGAAGTAGAGCTTGGCGAAGGTTCAGAGGCAATTGCTAGCTCGGTAAGAAAATTTTGCGGCGCGAAAACGAATGGATACTTGAATGGCACTTGTGTGGTGTATCCGGAGCGCCGGGTTGTCCGACAGGTAGCGATTGACGCTCCAAAAGGGAAAGAAACGGAGTTCGTTTTCAATTTCCTTCACGATCAAATCGAAAACGCTCCTCCTGAATTGGCGGCTCATTGTCTTTCCCCTAAAACGGGTAAGGAAGTGGACCCCAGAGAATTTGGTCGCAAGGAAGTGCTCATATGCGGGGTTCCTCACCGAGATATAAACGAGCTACAACAATCAATGCTTGAGCATGCGATATACCCCAAGAGATTGGAGTTGGGTACGGTTGGCATGCTTGGAGCGGTTCAAGACGCCTTAAAGTGGAAGGATTCAAAGCTTCCTGCGCTCCTGCTTGAATTGGATGAGCGTTCTGCAAACGCCGTAATAATTGGAGCCAATGGGATCGAGATATCCCGTCGAATCGATACGGGATTAAAGGACATTGCAGAGTCACTGAAGTTGGAGCTGAACCTTAAGGATGAAGGTGCAGCGATTAGATTGCTTTCTTCTAAGGACTTCGATTTCAGCACGATTTCTAAAAAAATTATTAGAAAGCTCCTACGTGAGCTTCAATCATCAATTGGCTACTACGAAGTTCAAACCGGACAATCGGTTAATTGGATACACACTACTTCAAGATCTATTCAGATGGATTGGTTGGAAGGTAGCATAGGAGGGTTCCTGAATTTAGAGTCTTTGAAATTCGATGTTAGAGAATGGCTCGAGTCAGTCGGAGTCAGCTTCGCAAGTGATGAGCTTAGTGAAATGGTAGATTCCTCTTGGCTGGGGCTCTTATCAAGTCTTTGCACTTTTGATAAAGAGGAGGTTGCCGCATGAGCAAGAAGCGGGACAAGAAGGTCGAAGTAGAGGCAGAGCTGAACTGGCGCCCTGACTTTCGTGATCGTCAATCTCTGCCTGATATAAAAACCGTCAGGACAACTTTCTTCCTTTCGGCTATAGCGGTAACAATAGCCGTGATGAGTGTGATGCACGTAGGATTCTACGAATATACCATCTACTCGCTTGGGAAAAAGATTGAAGAAGGAAAAGCTGAAATAGCCGCACGCCAGGGCCTTCATGCAAAAGCGATAGGGATGAATAATCTTTTTCTTGAACAAGAAAGACGTATCGATGAGATAAATACATTTAAAGAAAGACAGTTGGCCGCGAGTGACCTAATACTCGATTCAGGCAAAAGCCTTATGCCCGGCATGTCACTCCTGAGTGTTGAGTACATTGATGAAAAAGCAGTATTTCAAGGATTCGTCGTGGCAAGCGAGGAGACGGATTCGCTTTTAAAAGATTATATGGAAAAGCTTCGGAACGTAGATTCGTTGAAGGATCGCTATGCGGACATTAACCAAGTTTCGGTGGAAAGGGAATCCGGCACTGACCAGATCAAGTTTCATTTAGAAGCAATAAATCCAGAGGAAGACGACACCTCCAAAAAGAAATCATAGGCATGAATTTTGAGGTATTGATAGAGACGATTAGGAAGAACTTGATAATTGCGATTTCAGGGGTTGTTACCGCCACCTGCATGACGGTTTACGTTTTGCACATGGACAAAAAGTCGGACTTGGACTCGGAAATTGAGCAGATCGACATTCGTATTTCGACTATGTTGAAGAATATCACCAACAGCGCTGGCTTGGAGGAAGATATCGAAGTAGTTGAGCGCCAGATCTCAGAGCTGGATGAGAGAATGTTTCAGTCACAGGAGTTAGCCACAAACTACAATTACTTCTTTAATATTGAAGCATCGACGAACGTTTCCCTGAGCGACTTGAAACAAGTTGAGATCGTAACGGAAGACGCAAATCAGAAAAAGCGCAAGATGCCGAATCCGATCATGGATGCCTATGTGAAGATCCGGTATCATATGAAAGCCACCGGAACTTATCAAGATTTGGTTAATTTTATGAGAAATTTAGAAGGAGGCCCATCTTTCTACCGATTGGAGAAGTTCAGACTGTCGAAGTCATCAGCTGGCGGCGACGAGCTCTTATCCATGGATGTATCTTTTTTAATGCTGGGGAAGAAAGCGTCTTAGTTCCGTATGAAATTTAGTACTTACAAGATTGTAACCATTTTACTGATGTTGGGAATTGCGACATCAGGGTACTCGGTTGTCAAAGAACCGGAAGTTCGTAAGGCGAAGATAGAGATAGCGAAACGCCTTTTAAGCAAGCGTGTAGCTCTGCCGGACGAGAAGATTCTCGTTGCAATCGGTGACCCTTTCGACGTTTCGAAAGAGGTCATTGAGGTTGTGGAGGAAGTGGTTGAGGAAAAAGTTTCCGCACATGAATTGATTCCTTTGCTAGCCGAGAATGTAAACCCGACTGGGATATTAACAATAGGGGGCGAGTATTACCTGATGTTTAAAGAGGACAAGGTAAAGTCTGGTGGAACGATTTCTGTAGAGTATAAGAAAACCAAATACAATTTGGAAATAGTAAGGGTTCTTCGAAACGCATATAGTCTGCGTTTGGAAGATGCCGAAATTGAGATTAAACTAAAGTAGAGAGATATGAACACTGCAAAACGATTAATGATTAGCACTATCCTGTTCGGATGCCTGCAATTGGCAGCATACGGACAGAACGGCCAGTCGCACGTCAGTACAGACCCTCCTCGGGCATCTGACGTTGGCAGGCAATTCGACAATTCCGTCCTGAGGGGTGAAGAGTCGAATCAAAGCACGGAGACCGGGAGAGGTTTGAGTACGTCCCCATTGAGTAGCGAACTTTCGTTGGGTGATGCCGATATGATTTCGGTCGATTTTCCAAACGAGGAAATTAGAACAGTTCTACGTAACGTAGCTGATCTCTATATGCTCAACATTGTCATTCCTGAGGATCTACAAGGGACGACTTCCATTAAGTTGCGCGATGTGTCCTGGAAACAGATTTTCTCAGTAGTCTTGGAGCCCATAGGGTACACCTATGTAGAGGAAGGGAACATTATTCAGATTATCTCTAACGATACTTTGAATTTTGAGCCTCCAATTACAGATATTTTCATGCTCAACTATGCGGAAGCCAGCGATATTGCGGCTACCGTTACCAATATGGTTGATGCCGAAAAGGGTGGGCGTGTGCAAATAGATGCCAGAACGAATAGTCTGATTGTAACGGAAAGACAATCACGCATGTCAACGATCCGCCAAGTGATTGAGAGACTGGACAAGCCAACGCTGCAAGTAATGATCGAAACTCGATTTGTGGAAGTGACAAATCAGGACGTTTCCAAAATCGGTGTAAAGTGGAATAGCTTGGAAGAGTTCGAAGTCAAAGCTGAAGGAATATCACGTGGATACTCTAACTTGGATACTCGGCTTGGAAACAACACTCGAGGCACTGAGAACAACACAGAAGACAATTTCGGTGAAGTAGATCTCTCATTTGGCGATGCCTCGATTTCGGGTTTGCCGGGATCGCGCAACGGTCAATTCGTCAATAATCTAACGGGTCAAACTTTGCTAGATGCCTCAACTAATTCAGGCACCAACCTTCAGCAAAGTGCCATTCGCAATTTGACCGATCTTGTTCACGGAGGAAATTTGCAGAGGACGACAAGCGCGATTTTCAGCACTAGTCAAATCGGCTACATTTTCAGTGCGTTGAAAAAGCAGGGAAACAGTCGCCTGGTATCGCACCCAACCGTGGTAACGCTAAACAACCAGGAAGCGGAAATCTCAATCGGTGAGCAGTTCCCGATTCCGAACTACCAATATAATGAAGAACGTGGCTCTTTCGAGGTTGCTGGGTTTGATTATAAGGACATCGGTGTGATTCTCAAAGTTAAGCCTTCGGTCAATAATGAGGGTCTTATTACGCTGAGAGTTAACCCTGAAGTAAGCAGCCGCACCGGTGAGCGTGAGTTCGGTGGAGCAAGTGGAGCAAGTATTCCAATTATCTCTACGCGCCGCACAGAAACTCAAATATCACTGAAAGATGGATACACTATGGGTCTCGGTGGATTGCTGCAAGCAAGCTCGATTGAAGAAGAAAGCAAGGTGCCATTATTGCACAAGATTCCTGGTCTAGGAGCGGCTTTCCGTCACAAGGAAAAAGATGGCCAGAAGATGAACCTCCTCATCTTCATCACTGCCAAAATTCTTTCTAGTGAAGATTCTGATTTTGAAGATGTCTTCTCCCAGACGCAAATGGAAGATGTGGGTATAGACCCAGATGAAATTCGTAATCAGTAATTCACAATAGAGCAAATTTTTACCGGGTCTTTTCTTTCGAGAAAAGGCCCGTTTTATTTTCAGGTACAGGGGAGGCAATGGTTCTGCTCGCCATTCTCAT
>CALDFV010000046.1 GCA_937942145.1 uncultured Opitutaceae bacterium | reverse complement strand
GACCCAAGCAAGAGAAGGTTTCCTACGTGACGACCGACATTGCTCAAAACATCCTGAAACGAGCTGAGTTCGAGTCAGAATTCGACCTCTTAGTTCTGAATCTCCAAGGGTACGAGAACAACGCGCTGGAGGGGCTCGATTTCAACAGCTATCGCCCATCCTTTGTTTTAGCAAAAGTCGGCAATAATACACGATCCCTTTCAAATATGCCCACGTCCTACGAACTTGTCGCATCCTCAACGCACGATGAGCGCTCCATACTCCGGCTCTTCCGCGATTCAAAATTCGGCAAAAACTAAAACACCCGTTTTTAGCTCCCTGACATCTCAGTTGCTAGATCTCCAACGCATCTCTCGAGATTTTCACGACCACTTTCTTCACGATCTTAGCCTCAGGACCCGTATTTAACTGAGGCATGTGGGCGTCTTGAGGAAGCAAACACACGAACGTCCCTGGAAATACGCTCAATTGCAGGTCGGCCCGGGCTGTATATTGGAAAAACTGTACATCTCTCTCCGCGCTGTAGGGATCCTTGGGATCGAGTGTGTGTACGGGATAGCAGGCGATCCGTTCGCTTTCCACTAACGTCATCTGAATGTCCACATACTTTCGATGAGCTTCCAAAACGGCTTCTGGATCCGTTTCATTCCTGGTCTGATAGCTCATAACCCTTGCAAACATCGTTTCTCCATCAATGGGAAACTCGCCGTCTTCAGATTCCGCATCCAAAGTTTCAAGGAAAGCAAACGCTTCCTCCCAGGCAGGTCCAAAGGCGTAACTTTTCCAATTCTTGATATGGTCAACTATCATTCTTCTTGCTCAAATTCTTGGCTACGATTGCCGCTTTCAATGATTTCCACCGGTCTAACCGAGTTACAATTTCTGATTCCGCTCCAACGCGCTTCGCTCGATAAAAGCAGAGAGGCTCAATCATATAGTCTTGTCCAGTCACATTTTCGGGAACGCTATGACTGTATTCATAATCTCTAGAATGGCCCAATTGCTTGGACGCCACGCCACCACTGTCCTTAAGCCAGATTGGCACTTCCTGGATGGGCCTATCAGCGATCGCGGCCTTTGCTTCCCCAAGCGCAACATAAGAGGAATTGCTTTTGGGCGCTGTCGCCATGTAGACAACGCAATGCGCGAGATTAATTTCACATTGAGGTAGACCGACGAATTCACAGGCCTGCTGTGTTGCAGTTGCTAGCGACAGGGCACTCGAATCCGCCAGCCCGACATCCTCAGACGCAAATATGATGAGGCGTCGCCCGATAAACCGAGGGTCTTCTCCTCCCGCTAGCATCTTTGCCAGCCAGTATAAGGCGGTATCCGGGGACCCCCCTCGCATGCTTTTTATAAAAGCGGATATCGTGTCGTAGTGCTCGTCTTCGTCAGAATCGTATCGGATCTGTCTTTCGCTCGCGAATACCGATATCGCGTCCGCCGAAATTTCCTCCCCAATTTCAAGGCCCAACGCAACCACCTCTAGCGCATTGAGTCCCCGACGCAAATCCCCATCGCTCAATTTCGCTAGACCGACAAGGGTGTTTCTAGAGGCCTTGTGCTTTCGCTTCCCCAGCCCTCGGTCTTCATCCTCTAGAGCGCGAATCATGGATTGAACGATATTTTCTACCGAGTGTGGTTCGAGTCGGAATAGGTGTGATCGGCTCAGCAAAGGAGCGTTCACATAAAACCCTGGATTGTGGGTAGTCGCTCCGATAAGTCGGATCGTACCCGACTCTACATCGGGCAACAGCAGATCCTGTTGCGATTTATTGAATCGGTGAATCTCATCAATGAATAAAACGGTATCTTTTTTTTCTATACGTCGTGCTGCATTTAATATTTGCCGTAGTTCTGCAACGTTCGACATGACCGCATTGATTCTGACAAACCGGCTTTCCGTTTCGTTGGCGATGGCTTCTGCCAAGCTTGTTTTACCGCAACCCGGGGGACCGTGGAACAAAAGGCTTCCGAATGAATTAGACTCCACCAATTTCGGCAACAATTTGCCCTTTCCGAGAACGTGATCCTGCCCAATCACTTCCGATAGGGAGCGAGGGCGCATTCGTGCAGCAAGTGGTTTTGACGCGGAACCACGATCGTCCGACCCTTCCCGACTTGAAATCATTTCCAAGTCCGCTTCACCCGAAAAAAGCTCATCTTGAGGCGCCATTCTCAACCACACTAAAAGGAAGCGTTGATCCTCTGCAAGCATCCCTATACAAATCCCTACAATGGAATCAAAGGCATCTTCTCAATCGGCCGCGGTTGCCCTAACAATAGCAGGGTCCGGTTCTGGTGCCAATGCCGGCATTCAAACCGACCTTAAAGCCTTTTCCGCGAATGGAGCCTTCAGTGCTTCCGTTATAAGGTGTACCACTGCTCAAAATCCAGACGGCGCTGCACCGATTCATCCGATACCCCCTGAATCCGTCGTTTCCCAAATCGAGCAAGTCGTTACATTCTGCAAACCTCGCTCGATCAAAACAGGCATGCTTTACAGCACACCGATTATCAATGCCGTTTCCGAATCGCTGGACCAACTGAAATCGACCGCCGCAATAGTTGTTGATCCAGTCATGATTGCAACAAGCGGAAAGACCTTGATAGAAAGGCAATGGTGAATTCGATAACTATAAATGGGCAACCGTTCATCAATCACTTTCCACGATGATTGAAAAATGAATCCTGCTCGCTTGCCCCTGCTTTGGTTTCTGATTCCACTGATTGCTGGAATCGTAGTGGGACGTATTTTTCCAACTAACCTCTCCCTTCTCTTTTACACGATTAGCCTAGCATTCTGTTTTGGATCTTACTTTCTACGCAAAACCACATGGCCGCTATTTATCTCCATCAGTCTTTTTCTAGCAGGAAGCGGATACCTAACAGACGTTACCCAAAATAACACAATCCATTCCGACCTTCCCGTTCGAGAAGCAAAAATAACGTTCAAGATAGATCGACTCTTCCAATCTACCTTCAACCAATTAAGCGGCTTGGGCGAAATAGTATCCACCGATACGCACCTTCCTGAACTTGAGGGAGCCAAGGTCTATATCTCTCTTAATATTCCCGATGAACTAAACCTGAAATCAGATCCTAGGATTGGCTCACAAATTCAAGCTGTCGGTATTTTTGCCCCTTTAGAGTCAAATGTTTCACAAAACGGATTTCAATCGTACCTGAAAAATTCAGGAATCTCGGGTATCTTTAACCGGGGGAAGGTTCTTTCAATCTCAAAACCACCGAGCTCTTGGAGGAACTGGTTGAACAATCTTCTCACCTCCGCTAATTCTGCCCTAACCCATCAGATTGAATCAGATTCACCTGCCGCCCGGTCCTATCGGGCCATGCTTCTCGGACTAAAAAGCGAACTTAGCGAACAACAAAAGACTATCTTTCTTCAAAGTGGCGCCCTACATCTATTCGCAATAAGTGGACTTCACATAGGAGTTATCGCGACTTGCGGTCACGCACTCTTTCTTTGCTTTAGAATACCCAGAGCATGGATACCGCTACCTAATTTGCTCCTAATCACGGTTTTCGTTTTTATGACAGGTGGGGCTCCCTCTGCTTTGAGAGCGTTGCTCATGATTGCCTGCTTTTATTTATGCCAATTCAGCAATCGGCAATCGGCTTCGATCAATGCTCTCGTCCTATCAGCCACAATTTGCCTCATACTGAATCCGCTCCAGCTCTTCCAGGCGGGATTTCAGATGTCGTACATAACGGTCGCCTCCATTCTTTTGTTCGGCGTACCTATCGGAAAACGCCTTTGCGATCGCTGGAAACCGTTTGAGGAAATCCCAAAAGATCTTTGGTCTCTGCGGCAAAAGGCAACCAACGCAATCGGGCGATTTACAATAAGCAGTTTTGCCATTAGCCTAGCAGCCTTTTTGTCATCAAGCGCATTAAGTATAATTTATTTCAATACACTTTCTACTATTGGAGTTCTTTTAAACCTCATACTCCTTCCTCTCGCCTCCTTAGCAATAATATCCGGTTTTCTCTCTCTCGCTTTTTCGATAATTGGGATAGGTCCCATCATCAGTTTGTTCAATCATGCTGCTATACTCATTCTTTCTCTTATGCACGGCATCCTACAGGCGTTCAGTCAGGTGAACGGAACCCATCTCACGTTTGAAAACCCACCCATGCAGCCGCTCTTTGTTTTACTCTCAGTTCTTCTGATCGGTCTGCTCTTTGGCTACAGCCGGCTCTGGCAGTTCAAATTGAGGTGGCTACTGCTGTTCCCACTAGCCTACACAGGAGCCTGTATCTTTACCGCATCCGTCGCCTAGTTGCATCGAGTTGTATTGCCATTCCATTCCAAGGTGGCCATGCTTACGACTAAAGAATGAAATCAGCATACGAACTCGCAATGGAACGCTTGCAGGAATCAGATCCTGACAAACAACCAGTAACCGATGAAATGAGAAAAGCGCTTGCTGCCGTTGACGAGAAGTTCGACGCAAAGGTAGCCGAACGAAAGATCTTTCTTACTCAAAAACTAGCGACTGCTTCGGCAAATCAGGATCTGCAGGAGGTCGAGCTGATTCAAAAACAGATTTCGAACGAAAAGGCGCGCCTTGAGGAAGAGCGAGAAACCGCCAAAGATAAAATCCGCAACGCAGGCTAAAGAACTTTCCAACCGTCCAACCTATTCAGTGTCAGAGCCCGCCCGCTGAACCTTGAATCCTTCTTTCTGGCTTCTTTTGACCTTTGCGTCGCGATTGATATCACGCTGCTCGAGGTTGGCCCTCGTTTTCGTTATCTTTACCTGAGCGGCGACCCTTTTCGAAAGCTCAACGGTTAGGGCTTCGCGATAGGCTTTTTCAAACTCGTCGGAAGACGTGATCAACTGGTCGAGAACACGAGGTTTCTTGTTTCCAGACGACTCATTCATACGGGCCCTCTGGTCATTTGATACATTGATAGTATCGCCAGGCGACTGGGCGGAGAATGAAACTCGGGAATCGCGATGGATAACAGGCGAACTTTTTATTTTCCCGCTAGCATAGCGCTTGTTTTGGAATTTTGAATTCTGCTTCGTTTCGAAAGCTCCCGGCTTGATGATTCGCGGTGTCTTTTTCTTAGATGCATCGACGCTCAGATTCGCGCCCTGTGACAGGGCAGAGAGCGTTAAGAACGATATTACTAATAGGAGAATCCTCATAGCCAGATTAAACACACTGCACAGATTCCGCCGAATCTCAATTCAATTGCGCATACACCACTTGGTCCCTCGCGACCGAGTAGATGGCTATAGTCTATCCTACGAGCCAGCTGCTGAACGGAGACTGGTAGAATCCGAGCAAAAGGGTTCCAGCTATTGCGATTACTATCGCCAGCTTTCCTAGAAATCCAAGGGCACTTCCTGGAATTGCGGTTGGGGCTTCCTCTTCGTCCGCTTGAAACTGCCACACATCGAAGAACGCGCTCTTTAGGATTCCAAAGTAGTAATAAATCGAAACCACCACTCCGACGATAGCAACTCCCAGTAATCCGTAGAGCTCTGCCTTAAATGCTGCGATAAAGATCAGAAGCTTACCGATGAAACCAGCCAAGGGAGGGATTCCTGCTAGAGATCCTACACCTACTGCAAGGCCTAGACCTAAAAATCCGTTTTTCTTCGCCAAATCACCCAAGTCGTCCAGCGTCAGATCGGAATCATCATCCTTATTTAAGTGAACTAAAACCGAGAAAACCGCAGCCGACGCGAGCAAATAGGCGAATAGGTAAAACAGTATTGCGGTCGACGCCCAATCAACTGTTCGAGCCGCGATCACACCTATCAAGAGAAATCCAGCGTGGGAAACTCCTGATAAGCCAATGACACGCTTCAGGTTCCTTTGGGTAAGGGCCGCAAAATTTCCGAACAGGATCGTCAAAACCGCGAGGGCAGACAAAAGAGGATAGAACCAGTCTCCTAGAGCGGAAAAAACTTTCGACAAACTTAAGAGCATCGCAAAACCCGCCGCTTTAGAAGATACGGCGAGTAGCGCCGTAGTCGGTAGCGGAGCGCCCTGGTAAACGTCCGGGATCCAAATTTGGAAAGGAAACGCACCAATTTTAAAAGCAACTCCGGAAATCACTAAGATCATTCCGATCAATCCCAAAGTGTCGTCGGGATTAGCTGCTAGAAAACCAGCCAGATTCCCAAAATTCAAAGAATCCTGGCTGCTTCCAGCCAAGGCTGGGTTGCTTCCGGCACCGTATAATAAAACGATTCCAAAAAGGAGAATCGTCGAACTGAGGGCTCCCATGATCAGGTACTTCAAACCAGCCTCGAGGGAAACGGTCGTGTGCCGAAAGTAGCTCACCAAAATATAGAATCCCACCGTTGCCGTTTCCAGTGCTACAAAGAGCATTACGAAGTGATTCGCTTGGGCCAAAAGCATCAATGCTGCTGTGATCACGAGCAGGATATGAAAGTACTCCACTTGCGGCAAAAGCCGCTTATCCAAGCTCACCATTCCTAGATAACTTACAAAAATTGACGCTCCTAGGAAGAATACTCGGAACAGCTGACCCGTCCCATCGAAGTAGAGCATTCCACCGAACGCTTCCCCAGCCGGGAACGTACCTGCGCAGGTACCAGTGACCACGTATCCAAGAATCACGAGCTGCCCTAGAATCGCAATTCTAGGAATAGCTCCATGGGCGACTTTAGGAAGAATCACTTCCAAAACAAGCAAGCTTAACGCCAGCACACCCATTGCTAACTCAGGCGCAATCCAGCTCCAGGTATTCGTTTCGGCTATTTTCTGAAATATTTCTGTGGACATATCGTATCCAAAAAGCGGTTTAAAAACTATTCTCCAACTTGGGCGTAGACTGGTTCACTCTCAAGGGCGTCATTAATCGACTCTGTTACGGTCTTCGGGAAAAATCCAATGAAGAACATAACAACAATCAGGATAAGGGCGGGTACTCTCTCTGCCCAGCTCATGTCTTCAACGGAAACCTCCTTCTGCGACTCTATGAACTCATCGGTCTCTTCTCCATAAAAGACGCTGGCAATTGCTCTCAGCCCGTAAATCGCTGAAATGACGATACCTGCAACAACCGCATAGACGAGCCAGTTTCTAAAATCGTATACCGCTAGGAAAATGGATATCTCACCCCAAAAGTTCGCTAGTCCCGGTCCCGGCAATCCGATGCTCGCCATCATCGCGCAAACGAAAAATGCGGCTAGCACTGGGGCTTTTTTAGCCAGTCCCCCCATTTCATTCATCTCAAACGTCTGAGTGCGATGATGCACCATCGTGGAAAGCATAAACAGAAGAGCAACTGTGAGTCCGTGAGCGACCATCATTAGTACCACACCGCCCACACCAAGAACACTCATAGCAGCGATTCCAAGAAACGCATACCCCATGTGCATGACTGAACTGTATCCAATCATCTGCTTCAGGTCGCGCTGAGCCATCGCAATCAGTCCCACTACTAAAATGTTGCCCAATGCGAGCCAGACGATCCAGTTCTCCCAATGTCCCATTCCATCTGGCAGCAAAGGTATCGCCACCTGAACAAGACCGTATAACCCGAATTTCTTGAGGACGCCCGCGTGCAGCATTGCCGCCGAGCTCGGTGCCGCCCCATAGCCCAACGGCGCCCAAGTGTGCAAGGGCCACAGTGAAACTAGAATCCCAAAACCGAATAGCAAGAGGCCAAAAGCGTAGTTCTGAACGGAATCCGCTAACGGCATTTCAGCCAAGTGGGCCTTCAACGTGATTAAATCAAATGACTCCGCACCACTCTTAACATAGATAGCGATCAGTCCCACCAGAGAGAGCATTGCCCCCAAGGTCAGGTAAATGGTCATCTTCATCGCCGCATAATTGCGGTCGCGGCCACCCCAGATCCCCACCATGATAAAGGTCGGTATCAGAGCGAGCTCATGGAAAAAGTAGAAAAAGAATATATCAATCGAAGCGAAGACACCCATCAAGCCCCCTTGCATAATAAGGAGACAGAATAGGTACCGAGACAAATTCTCCGCTTTGGACTGGGCTGCAAACAGACCCGCCGCCAATCCGACGACCGAAGCCATAACAAACAGTGGCAGGCTCACACCATTCAATCCTAGGTGCAAACTCACCCCAATCATCTCGAGCCCCGTATCCAAATTACTGACGAAGGCATATCCCCCGGGAGTGCTTGGATCGTAGAGCCCCCAAAGGAAAAGGGCGAAAATAAGCGGCAACGCGAATCCCGTGACACTAACTATTTGGACCGCCGGGCGACCCCAGCTTTTGACGAAAAGAGTCAGGAAGGCCGCTACGATGGGAACCGCTATCGAAAACTGAACTAGTGAAGCAAAATCATTCATGCTGATACTTTAATAACGGTCATGCCCATTTAAAAAATTCCTACCGCGAGAGCCCAAAATAGGACCAAGCCGCCAATAAACCAATACACGTATGTGTGGATGTTTCCCACGTGCAAGGATCGCAGGCCAATTCCCACGAGACCGGCGATACCCGCCATCCCTCTGACGATCAATCCCGACAAGACAATCTGTTCGATGAAGTGAAGCGTTAGTGCGATGCGCTGCTGGATCTTAGCCACATACCAGTCATACACATGGTCAAAATAGAATTTCTGAGCAAAGAGCGTATGGAGTGGCTTCGAGGTTCTCTCCAATCGATCCTCTTTTGCCCCGGCCCCATAAAGGATCCAAGCAACCGCCAGCCCGATCGCCCAAGCGGCTCCGCCAAAAAGAGCTACCGTAGTATGGTTTTCCCCGTGCGCGAGATGCTCTCCAATCAGAATAATGGGTCGTAGAGCCTCTGGATAAAACCATACGAACCCTCCCAAAATTGACCCAATTGACAACAGAATGAGTGGGATCGTCATTACTAATCCGTTCTCATGAGCATGATCAGCACCCTCCGACTTTGGACTCCCAAGAAAAGCGATTTTCCACAGGCGCGTCATGTAGAAAGCAGTTAGCACGGCCCCAAAAACGAGGGCGGAAAACGCCACTTTGTCTTGCTGATAGGCCAATGCGAGAATCGCGTCTTTAGAATAAAAACCTGCCGTAATAAAAGGAGTCCCGATCAAAGCGAGGAGCGCTAGGGTGAACGTCCAAAAAGTAATAGGCATTTTCTTGGCCAAACCACCCATCTTGAAAATATCCTGCTCGTGATGACAGGCATGAATAATCGAGCCAGATCCGAGAAACAAGAGAGCCTTGAAGAAAGCGTGAGTCGTTAAATGAAACATCGCCGCCGCAACCCCGCCGGTCACAATAGCGTGTTCATGCGAACCACTTCCGGATAGCGCTACCAAGCTGCCTAATCCGAAGGCCGCAACCATGTAACCCAGCTGCGAGACAGTCGAGTAGGCCAGAATCTTTTTGATGTCTCGCTGAGCGATTGCCGTAAGTCCTGCTACCAGCGCCGTCAAAACTCCTACCCACACGATTACCGTCAAGGCATCGACAGTCATGAGAAATCCAGTACGGCAAAGCAGAAATACCCCTGCCGCAACCATGGTGGCCGCGTGAATTAAAGCAGAAACAGGTGTCGGTCCTTCCATCGCATCAGGCAACCACACATGGAGTGGCAATTGCCCCGACTTACCCACGGTTCCACAAAACAGAAAAAGCCCGATCGCGGTAACCGATGCCGTCTGCAAAAGAGACGCATCTCCACTAAATATCTCTGAAAGGGAGGTTAGGTTAAAGGTCCCGAACATCGAAAAGACCATTATGATCCCGATGAGGAATCCAAAGTCGCCCACGCGGTTAACGATGAAAGCCTTTTTCGATGCGGCGGCCGCACTTGGTTTACCCAAGTAGAATCCAATTAGCATGTAGGAGCTAAATCCGACCAACTCCCAAAATACGAAAAGAGTTACCAGGCTGCTCGCCATGACCAGACCAAGCATCGAGAACATGAATATGGACAAACCTCCAAAAAACCGAGCCTTGTTCGGGTCGTCTTTCATGTATCCAAGGCTGAATACGTGCACGAGGAATCCAACAAAAGCCACGACAAAAAGCATAAGCTTCGCGAGATCGTTAATCAGGAACCCGAAGCTAACGCTAAATGAGCCCAACTCGATCCAGTGCACGTTGAACTCGAAATTCTCCAGTCGAAAAATGATATGGAGCGCCGTCGCCAATATCAGTGCAGCCGCAGCAACGGATATACCAGATGCGACCAATCCGTTTCTCCGAAACAAAAAGGCAATAGCAGTCGCCGAGAGAAATGGGAAAGCAAGTAGAGCGTATGCGTATAGTTCTGAGCCCATCAGGAAATAAATAGGAAAAAGTGAATTATGGTTTTGCCTGAAGTATGGTATTCCATCGTTTGCAGAATCAGTTTTTCAATTCGTTTAACTCCTCCACCTCAACTGTCTGCCGTTTTCGAAACAGAGCTACGATTATCGCTAGACCCACCGCTACTTCAGCAGCCGCTACAGTGATTGTGAAAAAGACAAACAGGTTTCCACCCATTCCGCCATGGTAACGGGAAAAAGCGATTAAGGCCAGGTTCGCCGCATTGAGCATAAGCTCAAGGCACATGTAAATCACCAGAGTGTTCTTGCGAAAAAGCACCCCGAAGAAACCAATGGCAAAAAGGAGGCTGCTAACCGCTATATATTGTTCTAAACTGATCATTACTCCGTATTCACTTTCTTGCTAAGGACAATGACGCCAATCATTGCGATGAGTAATAGGAATCCGGTTACCTGCATCGGCAACAAATAGGTGGTAAAAAGCTCATACCCGAACGCCTTTAAACTCGTTCCGCTAGCCTCGGGCATTGTGGGAGCCTTGTTCTTTATCGATTCTGACGCGCTGATGGCAACCACTCCGGTGACTAGAATGCCGAACCCAATCAGGCTCGCCGCCCAAGTGTAGATGCTCGTTTTCTTTGCGGCCGACTCCTTTACATCAAGAAGCATTATAATAAATAGAAACAGCACCATGACCGCGCCAGCATAGACAAGGACTTGGATTACCGCTAGAAAGTACGCCTCAAGGAGCACAAACAAAGAAGCCATGCTCAAGAAAGTTCCGATCAAGCACATTGCCCCGTTAACCGTGTTCCGGCTAAAGACGACACCAAGAGCTCCAGCAAGAGCAGCGGTTGCAAATATGTAGAAGAAAATATCCGTCATCTCAATACTTCTGAAAGATCGCTGCGATAATCAATGTCCGCTTCCGTGTTCCGCGGCTTCTTTCTTCTTTTTCCACTTGAAATGTTCATCCGGCAAGGTTCCGCCCAGTTCGTAGAGCTTCTCCTTGTTGTTTACGAGTTCCTCTCGAGAATATCCAGACAGAGAGAACTGATTTTGCAGCCAAATTGCCTCCTCTGGACAAACTTCCTGACACATGCCGCAGTAGATGCACCGCAACATGTCGATCTCAAACTCCTGAGGGCCCTTTTCGACATGAGCGTACTCACTACCTTCTGGTATTTCTCCCGGCGTTATACGGATAGCTTTTGGCGGACAAACAAACTCACACAATTGGCACGAAACACACTTTTCGCGACCCTCGGGGTCTTTCACCAATGTGGGAACCCCGCGATAGCCTTCAGGAATAGTCGGTCGCTGCTCAGGATACTCCAGGGTAACCGGTTTCTCCCAAATTTTCTTGAATGTGGTTGATAGTCCACGAGCGATCTCTGGGAGATAAAGTTTCTCCAGAAAATTTAGCGGCTTTCTCTTTATTACAATCGACATCGTTGCGTTCGTTGAGATTTAGGAAAATTTAAACAAGCATTAATCTGCTACAGTTTCGTATCCAAATAGAAAATGAAGATTGTGTAGACGACAAGGTTGGCAATCGACAGCGGAAGAAGAATCTTCCAACCGAGCTTCATAACCTGATCGTATCGGAATCGAGGGAGTGTCCAGCGAATCCACATGAAGAAAAACATCATACCGCACATTTTTCCGAGGAATATTCCAACCGAGAGCACTGCTCCCAATATTCCTTCTCCGAAACCTAAAGCCTCTAACGTGACAAAGGGCATCGGATTCCAACCTCCCAGAAACAGTAAGGTAAATACACATGATCCCACAACCATGTGAGCATACTCACCTACGAAGAAGAGTCCGAATTTGAACGAGCTATATTCCGTGTGGAATCCGCTCACTAGCTCTGTCTCCGATTCCGCCATATCAAAAGGGAGACGGTTCGTCTCCGCAAAAAGGCACACGAGAAAGATGATCGCAGAAACGGGCATCCACATGGCAAACCAGAATCCATTTTGCGCTTGAGCGATATCGAAGAGGTTCAGGGTTCCTTCCCTGCCTGGCGCATTGACCCAAATCAGTATGGGAAGAACCGATACGCCCATTGCCAGTTCGTAAGAAATCATTTGGGCAGACGCTCGGATTCCACCCAGGAAGGGATATTTCGAATTGGACGACCAGCCCGCTAGAACCACGCCGTAAACACCTAGTGAAGAAATCGCGAAGAGAAACAAGAGCCCTACGTTCACATTCGCAAGAACGAGCGGAATGACTTCCCCAGCCTCAGTTACGAATCGACCGAAAGGCACGACGACCACCGTTGTCAGTGCCGGCACCAAGGCAATGACTGGCGCCATGATGAAGTAGAATTTGTTAACGTGGGCAGGGACTACGTCCTCTTTAAACAGGAATTTCAACCCGTCAGGGATGGGTTGGAAAATACCCAATCGCGTTAAAAATCGTCCAATAATCGGAATGCCGCCGATGAGAGGGAGCGACGTTCGATTCGGTCCGACGCGCCCTTGAATCCAGCTGGAGATTTTTCGCTCAGCCAGGACGGCATAGGAGCAAAGCCCCATGATAACGCTCACGACTATTGCCGCATAGACAAACTTTAAGATTACCGGATTAACGTCCATGGCTTTGCCTAGTCAGCTGCAACTGCCTCCTTTTTCGGTTCAAAGTGGAGCGATTTTCCTTCTCTAAAGAGAAGGCGTTCGAAAGCGCTTCCGTCAAGGAGCTGGCCTTGATCAGAAAGCGACTGGAAGGAAATTCCTTCGAACACCGATCCCTCCGTACCGACTTGCTTCCATATAGATCCAATGGTGGAAGGATATGATTCCCCTGAGAGATTCGCCTGGATCGTAGCTAAGGCATAGAGATCCTCAATGGCTCCGCCAGGACCTGGGACCACTCGGCTAAATTTTTGGAGGCGAAATTGTTGGTTGATAACGGTACCCGACTTTTCAAATTGGGTCAGGCCTGCGATCAATACATCGGCACGACTACTGGTCGCGTTTTCGTGAGTGCCCAGATAGACGATTTTGACTTTGCCGACCTGATCTTCCGTAAGTCCTCCGGCGACTAGATCTTCTTTCACTGAAAAAACGGTCGTCACTTCCCCACTGTCAATCTTTGCCCCCAATTCTCCCAGCTGTTCATCCGGCAAATCGTTGACAAGGCCGGTCATCAAAGCGCCCCTCACATTGGGATTTCTATCGACCGACATCAGAATACCGTCGTCTTCACCGTATCTCGCCACCAAATACACCCCCTTCGCGCCGATTCCGTCCGAAATGGCCCTAAGTGCGAATTGCTCTTCCACACTGCATTGTCCAGACCCAACAATAGCCACACCGCCACCTTGCAACCACTCGCTCGCTTTTGCGATGGCATCAGTCGCACTCGCCTCAACGGAGTTAATTGCGCATTTTTTCAGTCGATCACCCGATTCTACCTGTTTGTACAATTCGCGGCCAGAGTCAGGCATCCACGTATCGTTAACCTCATCATTACGACGTGGCTTGACCCGGTAAATCGTTCCTTCCCGGGCGGAAACGACCGTATTAACTCCCACACTCGTTTCAAAATCGATGCTGTTGGTTTCTTTCAAAAACCATACCCTCATTTTAAAACGGAAATCGGTACTTGTCAGTGCACCCACAGGACAAATATCCACCGTATTCAAAGAATAGTTATTCGCAAGTTCCTTGCCCGGAAAACAAGTAAGGGTGGAGTAGCTGCCTCTGTCGGTAAATCCCAGAACGCTATCCCCCGCCACTTCGTCACAAAATCGGATACAGCGGGAACAAAGGACGCAACGCTCGTCATCTAAAGTGACTCTAGGCCCTAGTCGCGTTCGTTTTGGCTTTACGTTCTTCTGCTCAATAAATCGACTGTATCCACGACCGTGAGAAGACGAAAACTCTTGCAGTGTACACTCGCCCGCTTGGTCGCAGATAGGGCAATCTAGTGGATGATTGATTAATAGAAACTCAGTTACCGCCTCACGAGATTCAAGCGCTTTGGGAGAGTCGGTTTTGATGTGCATCCCAGGTGCCGCCTTCGTGCCACAGCCAATCGCTGGGCCCGGCATCCACATGATTTTTGGGGTCCCATCTTCGTTGACCATGGGCTCCCCGGTCGCTCGGTCTCTACCTGGCATGCCTAGCTCAACGAGGCACATACGGCAATTCCCCGCAATTGTGAGCTTTGGATGGTAACAGTAATGAGGGATTTCCTTACCCAACATCGCCGCCGCTTCAACCATGTTCGTGCCTGGGGGCACCTGAAGATCTTGCCCGTCGATATTTACTGTGATCAAATTTTCTTTCTCTTCCATTAGAAGTGCCTATCTCAATCCTCTAATTCTCTCGCTCTCTAGTGGTTACAAGCCAACTCCTTGGCTGCCGATCGGTCGCCATCCATCCGGCTGTGACGCTCCGCGAACTCTCGAAATTCGTCTTCGAATTTTGCTAAATAACTCTGCACAGGCCAGGCAACGGCAAAACCAAAAGCACATATTGTCCTGCCTTCAATCTGGTCTGCCACCGACTTCAT